>CAYXHU010000169.1:0-4988 GCA_964464675.1 uncultured Acidimicrobiia bacterium | reverse complement strand
GACAAGGATTCGGAGAACGCCTACTTCCGTTTTCTGCTTCCGGCCGCCGAGCCCGACGATGACGTTGCGCAGCACCCGGTCGTTCATGTCCATCACGCGGCGCCAGAGGATGCGCCGCGGGTCGAGGCCGAGCGGATCCTGGAAGTAGAGGTGGTTGTCGATGAGCGCGGCGAGCAGATTGTGGGCACTGGTCACGGCATGGAAGTCGCCCGTGAAGTGCAGGTTGATCCGCTCCATCGGGATGACCTGACTGCGGCCGCCGCCCGTCGCGCCTCCCTTCATGCCGAAGGCGGGCCCGAGGGAGGGCTCGCGGATCGCGAGGCAGGCGGACTCGCCGATGCGCGCCAGGCCTTGGGCGAGCCCGATGCTCGTCGTCGTCTTGCCCTCCCCTGCCGGCGTGGGCGTGATGGCGGAGACGAGCACGAGCCGCCCCTCACCGCTCCGACGCCGGGGCGTAGCGAGGATCGCGGGCGAGAGCTTCGCGACGTCGTCGCCATGGGGCCGCAGATCGTCCCGGGCGAGCCCCAGCGACTCGGCGATCTCGACGATGGGTCGGGGCGTGACGGAGCGCGCGATCTGGAGGTCGGTCGGCATACCCGCACGGTACCGCGCGCCGCGGGAGGCGTCGTCGTGGAATCGCCCAGCGCTACGGGGCCCTCGGATCCCGGTACGGGTTCAGGAGTGTCCGGGACCCTCCTGGAGCAGCGCTGCCAGACCGTGGAGGTCGTCGAGCAGGACACTGTGCGGGTACGCCGCCAGTTCCTCGAGCGTGTGGGTGCCGTGGCCCACACCGACGATCACCCCGCACCCGGCATTGGCACCCATCTGCAGATCACGCGGCGTGTCCCCGGCCACCCCCACTCGGCCCACGTCGGTGAACCCGGCCCGGGCCATCGCCTCGAGCACCAGATCAGGGGCAGGGCGACCCCGGGCGACCTCGTCCGAGCCGACGACGACATCGGCCGGCCACCCTGCCGCGGCGACAATCATCCGGGCCGTCTCGCCGGCGAAGCCGCTGATGAACCCCACTTCGATCCCATGCCCCGTCAGGGCCTCGATCACATGGTCGGCTCCCGGCAGAGACTCGACGCCTCTCCCGGCCACGACCGCGGCGGCGGCAGCAGCGAACTCGTCGGCGAGCCCTGCGGCGTCCAGGTTGGCGCCTTGGCCGGCCAGGAGCTCCTCGAACACTTCCTGCTTGTGGACTCCCATGCGGGCCCGCAGCCACTCGTCGTCCGCCTCCAGGCCGTGGGCGTCGACAACAGTCCTGAATGCAGCCTTCACCAGGCTTTCGTCGCGCACGACGGTCCCTGCGAGGTCGAACAGGAACAAATCGAGCGACCGCGGAGGGAGGATCATCGTCTCGCTTCGGGGCGATGACGCCCCCAATGCTCAGCTCCGGCTGATGCCGGCGGCGCGCAACACCGAGGCCGGTACTCCGGCCTCCCGCCACGCCCCATACGAGATCCCCTTGCGCTCCGCATAGCCTTTGGCGTGCTCGATGAAGTCCGCCTCGAGTTCCCCGGTATTTGCCGTGGCCTCGGCTTGCTCGAGAGCCTTGGCGGCATCGATGCGGGCCTGGCGCAACTCGAGTGCCTTGAGGGGATCGGTCTCGGATTCGAGACGGGCTTCGATCGAGGTGAGCCGCTCTCGGAGGCGCTCCGGAGTGACCGGCCGTCCGGGACGGCGGGACGCCAAGTACTCGAGGTACCGCTTGACGGCACGCGATTCCCGCCGACCTCTGGCAAGCGCGGCCTTGTGTTCCGGCGTCATCGGCATCTGAACGACCTCCAATATCGAAAGGATCGGCTCGGCGGATTACATAGTAAAGGACGGCGGGGGAAGCGGACAGATGTTTGCCTCATGGGCGGCCGGATTCCGGCCCAGTCCTTGCGAGGGAGACAGGCCGGTGGAACGGCCGCGCGCCGCTCGTCAGCGAGCCGGTGAATCGGTGATCTCGACGGCGAAGGCCACGATGTTGTCTTCGTAGGAGCGAAGCGAAGGATTGAAGGCGCCGCCGCACGTGATGAGCGTCAGAACAGGCGGCCCGTCACGCCGGAAGATCTCGTCGACGGGCAGGCTCTCCTTGTCGTATGAGGTGAGGGCCACGGACTCGAAGTAGCGGACCGATCCGTCCTCGAATTGCACCTCGATCGTCGACCCCGACGGCAGATCGACGAGGTCGAAGAACACACCGGCCTCGCCCCGCCATGCCACGTGGGCGGCGAGGACCGAGGAGCCGGGCGACCCCGGGGCCGGCCCGTACTCGTACCAGCCGACCTCGGAGGCCGTGGCCGGCACTTCCATCTCACCGTCGTTGTATCCCACCCGGACGATCTCGGCGTCGATGCGGAGCGCCGGAATCCGCAGGCCGATCGGAGCCGGCTCACTCGTGGGCTCGAGGTCTTCGAACCGGGCCGAGGTGGTCGGCACCGTCGGCACCACCGTGGTCGTCGGCGCAGGGGCCGTCGGGGCCGGGAGCTCGACCGATGGGTCGGGGGCGGGCGCCTCGGGCGCCGACGCCGGAGGCGGCACGATCTCCGTCCCGTAGCCGGACCCCGACTCCGGGGTCACTCCGTCACCGGAGGCGACCGACGGGGTCATGGCGAGCATGGCGACGACGATCCCGGCGGAGGCGACGATCGCCACGAGCGTGGCGATCCACAGGCCGAGCCGGGGGCGCGCCCGGGGGAGCCGCCGAGGCGGCTCCCCCTGAGGCGAGTGGAGGAAGCGGGTCACCTGCTCCGGCGAACCGCGGCGGGCACCGACACTGCCAGGGCGGCAGCGGCGGCGATGATCAGTGCGAGGGCCCACATCGGGAAGCCGCTCGAGACCAGGCCGTCACCGGTGGGAACCTCTTCCGGGGTGGAGTGGAGGCCGGTGATGTCCTGGATCAGCAGGCCGAAGGTGCCGTCGGCCAGGCTGCCGGTGGCGTACACGATACGAGCGGTGCCCTCGGCGAGCTCGACACCGGGAGCGGAGAAGACGGAGCCCTCCACGCCGGCGCCGGCCGGGGCGATCTCGACGTCGTAGGTCCCGGCAGGCACGTCGACCTGGCCCTCGGCGCCGTTCGGCACGCCGGTGAACAGCTCGGTGCCGTCGGCGAGCAGGATGTCGACGACCGGGGCGGCGGCCAGGTGGCGCACGACGAGGCGGGCCTCACCGGCTGCCACGGTCGAGGTGTCGTTGGCGAAGATCGAGATCGTCGGGGTGCCGTCCTCGAGGAGGTTGGCGACGATCGACGCATTGAGGCCGTCGGTGACGGTGGCGGTCCCGGTGAGGATCGCATCGTCGATGCTCGAGCCGGCCGGGGAGATCGCCAGGTCGTAGTCGCCGGCTGGGAGCTCCAGCGGACCGGCGATGTCGCCGGGCTCGAAGCCCTCGAGGGTCAGGTCGCCGTTGACGAACACGTCGACGGTGACACCGGGGATGCCGTGGACGACGGACACGAGGCCGCCTTCCTCGCTCTGGGCGAGGGCGGCCGGGGCCGCCACGACGAGCAGCATCGCTGCGGCGATGCCGGTGATGAACTTGCGCATGGTCTGCACTCCCTGTGTGGAGATTTATCACTAAGTGTTCGGGGCAGGGACGACCACCGGATGACGGTTTCTCCGAACCGTGGCGATGCGTGCTATCAAGGGCGCAGCAATGGCGCACCGAGACGACGACGAAGCACTCGTAGGTGCTCTCCAGCGGCAGGACGAGGCGGCCTTGGCGCGCCTCTACGACCGGTACGGCGGGGCCGTGCACGGAGTGGCCCGGCGCCTGGTGCGGGACGATGCCCTCGCCGAGGACGTCACCCAGGAGGTCTTCCTCCGCCTGTGGCGCCGGCCACAGCGGTTCGATCCGTCACGCGGCACCCTGCGCGCCTTCCTGCTGCGCGACGCCCACGGCCGCAGCATCGACCTCATCCGCTCTGAGGAGTCCCGGCGGGCCCGAGAGGAGCACGACGCATATCGGTCATCCACCGAGGCGCCCGGCCCCGAACACGAGGTGTGGGAAGCGGTGCGTTCCGAAAAGGTACGCGCCGCGCTCGCCGCGTTGCCGGAACTGGAGCGTGACTCCGTGGTGCTGGCCTACTTCGGCGGACTCTCGTACCGGGAGGTCGCCGAGCGGCTCGGCCAGCCCGAGGGGACCACGAAGAGCCGGATCCGGGCCGCCATGCAGCGGCTGCGCGGCACCCTGATGAGTGAAGGAGTCGCAGAGGCATGATCGACAGGGCAGAGATCGACGACCTGCTCGCCGCATATGCGCTCGGTGCCGTGAGCGCCGAGGAGCAGCGGGCCGTCGAGCGCGCCCTCGGCAAGGACCCTTCGCTCCTCGCCGTGCTCGACGAGCACCTCGCCACCGCGGCGGCGCTCAGCGACGGCCTCCTCACCGGCGACGAGACGCCCCCCGCCGCCGTGTGGCGGCGCATCGAGGCTGCGATCGACACGAAGACCGCCGTCCCGGCGCGCCGCTCCTGGAGATTGCGCATCCTGTCCACCGTCGCCGCCGCGGCGATCGCCACGACCGCGGTGCTCGCGGTTCAGGTGGTGCTGCAGCGCGCCGAGCTCTCCGACCTGCGGGGCGACCCGCTGGCGCTCGCCGTGGACGAGGCGCGCGACGCCGGGGCCGTGGCACTGCCGCTCACCGGGGAGGTGTCGGCCGAGGTGGTGCTCGCCGCCGACGGCACCGGCTACCTGGTCGGCGACGCCCTCCCTGAGCTCGACCCGGAGCAGACGTACCAGCTCTGGGCCGTCGTGGACGACCGGGTCATCTCGGCCGGCGTTCTCGGACCGGACCCGGCCATCGCCGCCTTCCACGTGGACGGCGACGTGAGCGCCTTCGCCCTCACCGTCGAGGTGGCCGGCGGGGTCGTCGTACGCGACGGCAACGTGTATGCAGCGGCCGGCATCACGCACTACGACGGCACCTACGTCGTAGCCCTGGACGCGACTACTGGAAAGCTCAAGTGGTACAACGACACCTCCGGCCTGCTGTCTGAG
>CAYXHU010000168.1:0-4990 GCA_964464675.1 uncultured Acidimicrobiia bacterium | reverse complement strand
AGTCGAACGCGACCTTCATGGCGTTCTCGACTCCGAGGGCACCCCCGGAGATCCAGAAGTGGTGCGGGAAGTCGGGAGGGGTCACCTTCGAGCCGAACAGCTCGACGAACGTGGCCATCTCCATCGTGTAGATGTCGGAATTGGCGACCTTGGTCGTGGCCGCCCTGGCCAACTCGGCCTGGAATTCCGGGTCCATGAGCATCGGGTGCTTGTAGCCCATCGGCCACGAAGCGAAGAACGAGAAAGCATCCAGGTAACGCTTCCCGGTGACGGCATCGACCATCCACACGCCCTCGGACCGTTCCAGGTCCAGCACGATCGGATACCCGTCCACCAGCTGATACCGGCTGAGAACCTCGTGCACTTGGTCCGGTCCGAACATCATCACTCCTCTCGCCGCACGTTCCTGGGTCGGGCCACCCGCCGACCGCCAAAGGAAGGGGCACCACCCGGATCGGGCGCGCCGTTCGTGGATCAACCCTACCGATTCCGCACCGCATGACACCGGTCGGATGGCCCCATACCAAGGGCAGTCCGGCCGGATAACCGCGAAACGCCCTGAAGACTCGTCAGGATCAGCCCGTATCCTCGCATGAACCGAGCAAGGAGTCCCGCTGAAGCAGCTTCTCCATGTTGCGATGCTTGCAGTCCTGGTCGCCCTGCTCGCCGGGTCTCCCGGCCGGGAAGTGCCTCCCGCCGTGTCGGCAGAGGAGTACGTAGCCGAGTGGGCCGACGCGTGGTCGCGTGGTGATCCCTACGACGTAGCCCGCTTCTACTCACCCGACGTGCTGGTCCGGTATGCACAGCCCGATCTGGAGCTCACCAACCCCGCCTCCTTCTCGGACACAACCACCGACGGGGAAGGGCGTGCATGGCTGGCGTCCTGGTTCGCCGACCACACCCACCCACATGCCCGCGAGGTGTTCGGTGTCTTCGTCGACAGCGCCTCGCTGGTCACCGTGCTGACCGTCGACGACCTCGACGCCGCAGTCCTGATGATGCTCGACATCGACGATTCCGGGATGATCACGCGGCAGAGCACGCTGCGGTGGCGTGACGCGCAGAAGCCGTCCGGACTGCCGGACCCGCGCCTCGCATGGCTCGACGACCTCGTGGCCGAGCACCTCCGCGAATGGGACGATGGCGCGGTTGCGGCCGTTTCGGAACTCACGACAGGAGACCTCACGGGGCCGGCGCTGTTCGTGGTCCCGGGCACAGACACGGCCATCGCCGCCTTCGTTACCGACGTGGTCGACTCCGAAGGGTGCCACAGCCGCACGGCAGTCGTGCTCACACTCGATGGCGCCGGCGGGGTCGCCGAGCGCAGGTTCTCCGCTCCCGACGCGGTGTGCGGCACGGGCCGGCGCCCCTCGGGTCCGATCGCGGACGGCCTGCCGGTTCCGGCACCGGTCGATGAGCAAGTGACCGGGGTGGTCTCCCACCCCGATGGCTCCCGGATCCCGCTGTTCAACTCGTCGGAGGAGCTGGAGCGGCTCGCCGCATGGGGCCTGGAGCGTTTCGTCGAAGCCGGGCTCGACCCGCCGGTCGCCGAGTCGTTCACCTTCGCGCCCGTCGCGCAGTGCGCCTCGCTGTCGGGGGTGGTCGTGGAGGCCCCGGCAAGCCATCCCGACCTGATCCTGTGCACGGACGCATATGCCGCGTGTGTTCCAGACCGTGCCTCATGCACGTCATTCGACGTGTCGGCGAGATTCGGGCTCCTCCACGAGCTCGCCCATATATGGCTGGTCGAGCATGTGGACGATGCCGGGCGCAGGGCGTTCTTGACTCAGCGAGGGCTCGACGTGTGGCGAGATGCGGCGACGCCGTGGCATCGCAGGGGAGTCGAGCACGCCGCCGAGATCCTGGCATGGGGCCTCATGGACGAGGAGGTAGAGCTCATCCGGCTCGGCAGCCCACCGTGTCATGACCTGACCGCGGGCTATGCCCTCATCACCGGCAAGGCCGCCCCAAGGGCCTGCCCCTGCTGACTGAGACCGCGCCACCGCAGGCGCTCGGGGGCCGTCGTCATCACGATCGACCACGACGGCTGACCGCGTCGGCTCACCGGGGGTCCAGCCAGCCCCCCGGCCCATCAGCCCTCGATCGACACGAGGGTGATCTCGAACGTCAGTGCCTCTCCGGCGAGCGGATGGTTCGTGTCGATCGTGGCGGTTTCCGACCCCACTTCGACGACCACGACTCGCGAGCCCTGCGGGGAGACCAACTCGTCACCCTCCGCGACCCCTTCCGGGAGCTGGTCCAGCGACACCTCGACGATCAGGTCGTCGCTCCGCTCGCCGTAGGCCTCCTCCGCCGGAATCCGAACCGTCCGCGACTCGCCGACCGCGAGCCCGGCCACGGCTTCGTCGAAACCGGGAATGGCCTGGCCCGATCCGATCGTGAACGCGAACGGATCCCCGCCCTCGGACGACCCGAACTCGCTGCCGTCGTCGAGGGTGCCCCGATAGTGGACGGCCACCGCGTCCCCGGCCTCTGCGACGCGACCGGAGTCCTCGCCGCCGCATGCCGCGGCCAGGAGGGCGACGAATACCAGGGGCAGGAGACGGTGCATGGTGGCAACCTCAGTAGGGGGACGTGCCGCGATGATGCCACGTCACCGGCAGGACCCGGCCGGAAGGCAGCCGCGGCGTGTCAGAGGATCTGGCTCAGGAACAGCTTGGTGCGGTCCTCGCGCGGGTTGTGGAAGAAATGCTCCGGGGTGCCGACCTCGACGATCTCGGCGTCGGCCATGAAGACCACACGGTCGGCGACCTCCCTGGCGAACCCCATCTCGTGGGTCACCACGATCATCGTCATCCCGGAGCGGGCCAACTCCTTCATGACGTCGAGCACCTCGGCGATCATCTCCGGATCGAGTGCCGAGGTCGGCTCGTCGAAGAGCATCACCTTGGGGCGCATCGCCAGCGCCCGGGCGATCGCCACCCGCTGCTGCTGGCCCCCGGACAGCTGGGCCGGGTACTTGTAGGCCTGTTCGGGGATCTGCACCCGCTCCAGCATCTCCATGGCGACTTCGTCGGCCTGCCTCTTCGGCCAGTTGCGCACCTGACGGGGGGCCAGGGTGATGTTCTCCATCACCGTGAGATGAGGGAACAGGTTGAACTGCTGGAACACCATCCCGGTCTCGGTGCGCACCTGCTGGATGGTCTTGATGTCGTCGGTCAGCTCGATCCCGTCCACGACGATCGATCCCCGGTCGTGCTTCTCGAGGCGGTTGATGCAGCGGATCAGCGTCGACTTGCCGGATCCCGACGGCCCGCACACCACGACCACTTCCTGACGCCCGACCCGCATGTTGATGCCGCGCAGAGCCTGGAAGTCGCCGAAGAACTTGTCCACGCCGCTCACTTCGATCATCACGTCGCCGGCGGCGACCGAGGTCGCGTCGCTGAACTCCTGGTCGATGGCGGCGTTCGGCTCGTCCGTCATGGCGGCTCCCTCATCGTTCCCCGACGCCCAGCTTGCGCTCCAGGCGCCGGCTCTCCTTCGACATCGTGTACGACCCCACCCAGTAGATCAAGCCGACGAACGGCAGCGTCACCGAGGCCAGCCCGCGACCCTGGAAGGCCGGCTGCGCATTCGCCACCTCGGACGCGTTCAGCAGCTCGAGCACGCCGATGATGGTCAGCAGCGAGGTGTCCTTGAACAGGCTGATGAACTGCCCGACCATCGCCGGGATCACGGCCCGAAGCGCCTGGGGCAGCACGATAAAGCGCATCACCTTCGTGGTGGGCAGCCCTACCGCGTATGCGGCTTCGGTCTGGCCGCGGTCCACCGCCTGGAGACCGCCCCGCACCACCTCGGCGACGTAAGCGCCCTCGAACAGGACGATGGCGATGAGCGCCCTGGTCACGTTCGACGGTGGCTCGATGTCGATGCCGAACAGCGTGTCCGGGAAGAAGAACCCGAGCATGAACTGGCCCATCAGCAGCAGGGTGATGAGCGGCACGCCCCGGATGAACTCGATGTAGGTGATCGACAGGGTTCGCAGCGCCGGAAGCGTCGAGCGCCTGGCCAGAGCGGCCAGCAGCCCGATCGGGAACGCCACGACGATGCCCATCACCGTCGTGAACAGGGTCAGGTGCAGGCCGCCCCACTGGTTCCAGCCGACACCCCAAGTGACCACACCGAACCCCGACAGCACCCAGTGGGCGAGCCCTGCGCCGAGCAGCTCCAGCCACAGATCGACGGCCAGGATCACCACGAGCCACGCCCTCCTTCTCATGAAAGAGGGAAGCCGCGGGCCGGCGATCCGGCCCGCCACGCCGGTCGCCACACCGGTGACGACCACGACGGCCGGCCAAATGGTCTGGGTGAGGGCGAGAAGAATGATGATCAGGGCGATCACCGGCCAGAACCGCCTCAGCCGGGACGCCGACGACGGGGTCTCGTGCTCCAGCCCGGCTTCGGCGGCCCGCTCCTGGGCGGTGGCATGCCACGCCCCGGCGGCCAGCATCAGGCCGAACACCAGCACATACGTCGACGACCACACCCGCCACAGCTCGTCGCGGGGGAACCGACCGACCATGAAGTTGGTCAGATTGACCCTGACGATCTCCCAGTCGGCGTTCACGAAGACCCACCACAGCACGCGGTAGCCCAGGTAGACGAACCCGAGGCCGAAGATGACGGTGAGCAGCCCGTTGTACCAATTGGAGAACAGGTTCGCCCGAGCCCACTCGCGGGGAGACTGGCGCAGCGGCGCCCAGGCCTCCTCCTCCTCGAGAGGCACCTCCGGCATGAAGTCGAGTTGGTCGGTCATCGTTTCGTCGCCAGTTGCAGCCGCCGGTTGACGATGTTCATCACCACCGAGGTGACGAGCGAGAAGGTCAGGTAGACGAGCATGAGCACCGCGATCGACTGCGGCGCCGGGTTGGCGTTCCCGATCGCGGTCACCATCACGAAGGTGATCTCCGCGTAGCCGACGGCCAGCGCCAGCGAGGTGTTCTTGGTGAAGTTGAGGTACTGGTTG
>CAYXHU010000167.1:317-5008 GCA_964464675.1 uncultured Acidimicrobiia bacterium | reverse complement strand
AGCGGGTGAAGGGAGTCGAACCCTCGCCGCCAGCTTGGAAGGCTGGAGCTCTACCATTGAGCTACACCCGCAAGCGCGTGGCAGTGTAGTTGTCGGGCTGGCCGGATTTGAACCGGCGACCCCCTGCTCCCAAAGCAGGTGCGCTGCCAAACTGCGCCACAGCCCGTCGCAGGCATTGTGCCACGTGTTCCCCGTCGGACTTCGCCGGATATCGGCACGCCCGATCCCCCGGCTAATCTGTTCATCGGGTCGCTAGCTCAATTTGGCAGAGCAACGGACTCTTAATCCGCAGGTTCGGGGTTCGAGTCCCCGGCGACCCACGGGAACCCTCCGGGTTCCTTCGGATCCTCCATCCGCACAGCGATCCGCCGCCTCTTCTCGCCGCGAGTCATGATCTCGGTGGGCAGGCGGCACCCACAGTGTGCACGTCGATCGTCGCTCCCGCGGCCGACAGGAACCTGAATGTCATCCCCTCGCCGCACGCCTCCACCACGAGCGCCCCGTGGTCGGCGTTGTACTGCACCACACTTCCCGGGATCGGCGGGTTGAGAGGATGGATGACCGCGCCGCCCAGACCATTGACGAGATACGGGATGACCGTTCCATCGCCGTCGGTGTCGAGCATGAGCCGCTCGTACACCTGGTCGTTCCCCGCCAGAACCGCGTCGGCCCCCCACGCTTCGAAGTCCCACTGCATCCACCACGACGAGCCCTGCCGACCCCCCGACGAGTAGGGCGGGAAGTGGAAGTAGACGATCTGCCAGGGTGCGACCGAGGCGGCCAACTGCTGCTGTAGCCACAGCTTCTGGGGGGCGATGTTGCTGTGGGAGTCGAGCGAGAAGAAGTGGACGGGACCCCAAACGAAGTCGTAATAACGCTCCGTGCCGGAACTCGAGGCGAGCCCCTCCCCCGGGAGCGTGAAGTACCCGAAGTAGGCGGCGATGCCGCCGCCCTCCCTGTAGTCGTGGTTCCCGAGCGACGGGAAGAACCGGTTGCCCTGCGCACCGGGACCATAGGCACCGACGTAGTCACCGATGTAGTTGCTGTAGAAGGCTCCCACCAACTCGTCGATCGGGCGATCGAGTTGAACGTTGTCGCCGGTCGTGATGATGAAGTCGACACCCAGCGAATCGACCAACGCAGCCACCTCGGCCTCCCCGGTGTACGGGTCGCCGAAGTCGCCGATCTGAGCGAACCTGATGGTGGAGCCCGGATCGGTCACGGTGATCGTCACCGTCGCCGGCTGTGACATCCCCGCCGGCCCGACGGCGACGTAGCGGAACCGATCGGAGTCGCCGGCGACTCCGGCGTGGTCGTAGGTGAAGCTTCCGTCGGCGTGCAACATCAGTGTCCCGCTCTCGGGCTCTTCGACCACGAGCGCCTCCAGGCCGCCGTCGTCGTTTCCGAGCACCCCGGGTGCTGCGACCTCCAGGGACCCTCCCCTCACCACGGAGGCGGCGTCGTCAAAGGCACGCGGCACCGCATCGGAGGTGCATCCGTCCCCCAGACGGAGCACGTCGACGACTCCATCGTCGATCGAGTGGAAGGCGAAGCGAGCCCCCGTGGCACAGGCGTCGGCGATCAACACTCCGTACCCGTCGTTGTATCGGACCACCGAGCCGGGGGCGGGCGTCCCGAATGGGTGGATCTCTTGGCCGCCCAAACCGGAGACGAGGTAGGGAACGGGCCCGGCCCCGTCGTCGATCACCAGGCGCTCGTACTGGTGGTTGTGGCCCGAGATCACCACGTCGGCGCCCCAGGCACCGTAGGGCCACTGCATCCAATCGGAGGGGCCGTGACCAGGCTCGGCGTTCGAGGTGTACGGGGCGAAGTGCTGCACGACCACCTGCCACTCCGCATCCGATTGGGGCATCTGCTCGGCCAGCCAGTCGCGCTGGACGCGGGTGTCTGTGTAGCCGTCGAGCATGAAGAAGTGCACGGGTCCCCAGACGAAGTCGTAGTACCGCTCGGTACCGGAGCTAGAGGTGAACCCGCCGCCTGGGAGCGTGAAGTAGTCGAAGTAGGCTGCCGTCCCACCACCGTCGGTGTGATCATGGTTGCCGAGCGACGGGAAGAACCGGTTCGCCGGTGACCCTGGTCCGTACGTCCCGCGGTAGTCGCCGATGTAGCCGGAGTAGAAGCGGCCGATCGCGTCATCGATGGGCTGGTCCCCATACACGTTGTCGCCGCTGGTCACGATGAAGTCCACACCCTGGGCGTCGACCAGTTCGGCGACCGACGCGGCGCCTGCCGTGCCGGTTCCGTAGTCCCCGATCACGGCAAACCGCGTCCGCTCGACCGGTGGTTGGGGTGGTGTGGCTGTGGTGGTGACCTGGGCGGTGGCGGTGTGCTCACCATCGTCGGCGGTCAGTCGGAACGTGTAGCTGCCTGCTTCAGGCAGGGTCACCGCGGTGTCGACCGCGCCGGGATCCTCGATCACCGCCGCTGCAGGCCCCTCCAACTGCGACCACGTGACCGTTACCACCCCGGGCGGATCCGGAAGCCCATCGTCATCCACCGACCCATCCAGGCGCACCACCCCGGGAGCCGCCACACCGGAACCGGCCACAGCAGCAGCCACCACCGGAGGCTCATTCACCACAGAGCCACCAACGGAGTACTCGATGTGCAACACCGGCGCCCCGGCACGGCTCCCCTCAAACGACTCCGCCACCCTCGACCCCGTGCCCGTGATCACCAACGCAACCGCATTCCCAGACACCCAATCGGACCGAGCCACCACCGACTGCACCACACCAGACAGATCGGGCGTCCGCTGATCCACCCCCGCACCACCCACGACCGACCACGCCGCAGGCTCCCACACCACCGAAGACGCCGACACCGCCAGCCGCGACACGCCCCGACTCCCCGAGAACCCGTCAACATCCCCCGCGTCCACCGCCGCGATCCGCAACACCGCCGGCCCAGAACTCACCTCATCAACCGTGAACTGCACCCACGCGGCAGTGACCACCGCACCCCGAGGAACCTCCACACCCCCAAAACGCAGCCCCACCGTCTGCACACCACCATCCTCAACCAACTCCAAATCCGACGACCCCACATACAGCCACCCATTCCCCAACTCCTCCACATCATCACCAGACCCCCCAACCCCCACCACCACAACGCGGGATCCGGGTGGTTGGGGTGGTGTGGCTGTGGTGGTGACCTGGGCGGTGGCGGTGTGCTCACCATCGTCGGCGGTCAGTCGGAACGTGTAGCTGCCTGCTTCAGGCAGGGTCACCGCGGTGTCGACCGCGCCGGGATCCTCGATCACCGCCGCTGCAGGCCCCTCCAACTGCGACCACGTGACCGTTACCACCCCGGGCGGATCCGGAAGCCCATCGTCATCCACCGACCCATCCAGGCGCACCACCCCGGGAGCCGCCACACCGGAACCGGCCACAGCAGCAGCCACCACCGGAGGCTCATTCACCACAGAGCCACCAACGGAGTACTCGATGTGCAACACCGGCGCCCCGGCACGGCTCCCCTCAAACGACTCCGCCACCCTCGACCCCGTGCCCGTGATCACCAACGCAACCGCATTCCCAGACACCCAATCGGACCGAGCCACCACCGACTGCACCACACCAGACAGATCGGGCGTCCGCTGATCCACCCCCGCACCACCCACGACCGACCACGCCGCAGGCTCCCACACCACCGAAGACGCCGACACCGCCAGCCGCGACACGCCCCGACTCCCCGAGAACCCGTCAACATCCCCCGCGTCCACCGCCGCGATCCGCAACACCGCCGGCCCAGAACTCACCTCATCAACCGTGAACTGCACCCACGCGGCAGTGACCACCGCACCCCGAGGAACCTCCACACCCCCAAAACGCAGCCCCACCGTCTGCACACCACCATCCTCAACCAACTCCAAATCCGACGACCCCACATACAGCCACCCATTCCCCAACTCCTCCACATCATCACCAGACCCCCCAACCCCCACCACCACAACGCGCGTCTGAGCGGCTTCTGAGATGGTCACCGGCACCAGCGCCGCCACGAGCACCAGTGCAGCGACGAGCCCGGCCGCGCGCAGCGCCATCGTCGGCGCGGTGCAACGAACGACGCGCCCCGAAATCATCGGATCCTCCTCGTCTCAGCACCACCAATCATGAGCGCCGCCGGCCCAGATGTCAACGAAAAGTGGTCACATCAACAACGAAGCGTGGTCGGGAGCGAGGACCTCAGTTCGGCGCTCGACGGATCCGCGGCCGGGCCGACCGCGAGCCGGTGGGACGCACCGTCGATTCACCCTGCACCTGATACCGTCGCGGCGACGCGGGCGTAGCCGAACTGGCACAGGCGCCGGACTTAGGATCCGGTGGGTTTCATCCCGATGTGGGTTCGAGTCCCACCGCCCGCACCGGAAGCCCGGTCACGGCACGATCAGCACCGGGCACGGGCTGTAGTGGGCGGCCCGGTCGGCAACCGAGCCCATCACGAGCCGCTCCACGACTCCGGCGCCGCGCCGGCCCACCACCAGCACGTCGGCGTTCTTCTCACGGCACAGGTCGGCCAGAGCGGCGGCCGGCTCCCCGATCTCCTCACTCGCTTCCCAGTCCAGCCCTTCCAGGTTCATCGACCCGACGGCCACGTCCAGGATCGACCGCTGAGCCTCGCTCATCGACGATGCCAGCGCGTCGGCCGGAGGAGGCCGCTGTCCCATG
>CAYXHU010000167.1:0-307 GCA_964464675.1 uncultured Acidimicrobiia bacterium | reverse complement strand
GAGGAGGCGAGCCGACGATCCCCCACCACCCCTCGGGAGGCCGTACCACGGTGACCACGAACAGCTTCGCTCCGTGACATCGGGCGAGGTCGGCGGCCACCTGTGCGGCGCGCACGCTGCGCTCCGACCCGTCGATGCCGACGACGACGACGTTGGGACTCCACGTCATGGCCACCTCCGCGGTAGGGCATCTCCAACGCTACCGGAGCGCTTGGGACCCGGCAGCGTCAGCGGGGCGGCGGGGGCGGCGGCGGGGGCGTCGGCGTTCCCGGGCACACTTCCCCCGTGTAGTTCGGGTCCCCCGGAG
>CAYXHU010000166.1:0-5021 GCA_964464675.1 uncultured Acidimicrobiia bacterium | reverse complement strand
GCCGATCGGGCTCTATCGGACCACCCCTCAGGGAACCATCCTGGAAGCCAACCCGGCCCTCGCCCACATCCTCGGGTTCGAATCCCCCCAGGAGATGGTCGGCCTCGAAGCAGGCGCGTTCTACGACGACGCCGAGGAGCGGGCCCGGCTGCAGCAAATCCTGCATGCCGCCGAGGGCCCGGTCGCCGTCGAAATGCGACTGGGGTGCGCCGACGGCCGGGTGATCTGGGTCCGCGACCGTGTCCGGGTCAGGCGTTGCCCCGACGGGTCCGTCGACTCCTACGAAGGCGCCATGCTCGACGTCACCGAGGAGAAGCGCGCCATCGAGGAACTCGAGTTCGAGATCCGGTCCAAGACGGAACTCGTGGCCGCGGTCAGCCACGAGCTGCGCACACCGCTCACGGCAGTCGTCGGGTTCATAGATCTGCTCCTCGCCGACCCCGGCGTCACCGACGAGGAACGCACCGAACTGCTCGATCTGGCCGGAGAACAGGCCACCGACCTGGCGCTCCTCATCGAGGACCTGCTCACCAGCGCCCACATCGAACAGGACGAGCTCATCGTCAGGCCCGAGTCCACCAACCTCAAGGCCTGTGTTGCGCAGGCCGTCGAGGCAGTCGGCTCCAAGGGTCACGGCGAGGTGCGAAACGACGTCGAGGAACACCTGGTGTGCTGGTGTGACCCGGCCCGGCTTCGGCAGATCGTCCGCAACCTCGTCGGCAACGGGCTGATCCACGGCGCTCCCCCGGTGACGATCACCGCCGCCCGCGTCCCCAACGAGATGGTCGAGGTGACCGTCACCGACTGCGGCGAGGGGATCCCCGAGAACCTCACCGACAAGGTGTTCGAGTCGTTCTTCCGTGGGCACGGGGGCACGACCCCCGGTTCGATCGGGCTCGGATTGGCGGTGTCGAAGCGGCTGGCCACGCTGATGGGTGGGGATCTGTGCTACCGGGCGAATGGGGCCAGCCCCGCCTTCGTGCTCGCCCTGCCGGGCCGCCGGCCGACCCGCGAGCCCCGCCATCCCGCCCGGGAGATCACCACCGCCTCCTGACGGCACCGTCCCCGCCCTCGGCGGCCGTACTCGTCCCAGACCCCGATAGGGTGGACGGCAGCCGAGAAAGGACCTCCGTGGACTCACAGCTCGCCGCCATCGCCGACCGCTACTGGGATCTGATGCTGGAGTCGAGCCCCACGATGGGCTCACTGCTCGGCGATCATCGCTACGCCGACCGCATCGAGTCGTTGTCGCGCACCGACGAGGACGAGCTGATCTCCAAGTTCGACGCCATCGCCACCTGCGCCGAATCGATCAACCCTCGCAGCCTGGACTCCGACGACGTGACCACCCGCGCCGTGCTGATCTCCGAGGCGCGCGGACGGGCCGACGAGCTGCGCTCCCGGGCGATCGAGTTCACCGTCGACCCGATGCTCGGCATCCACATGGACATCATCAACTACGTCCCCCAGCTCCCCGCGCCCACACCGGAGGTCTACGAGGCGTACCTCGCCAAGGCGGCGAAGGTGGGAAACCTCTTCGACGAGGCCATCGAACGTCACCGGGACGGCGTGGCGAAGGGACGCACCCCGGTGCACACCCTGGTCACCAAGGTGCTCGCCCAACTCGACGGTTACCTCGCCTCGCCTCTCGAAAACGACCCCTTCCTCCAGCTAGCCATGCCCACCGGAGTCGACGACACAACGCGGACCGCGTGGCGCGAGAAGATGACCGAGATCGTGAACACGATCGCCAGGCCGGCGTTCGCCAGGTACCGGACGGCCATCGCCGACGACGTGCTGCCCGCAGCCCGCCCGGACGAGAAGGCGGGCGTGTGCTGGCTTCCCGACGGCGACGAGGTCTACGCCAGGTCGGTCCGGAGGTTCACGTCCCTCGACCTGGCACCGGAGGAGATCCACCAGATCGGGATCGACGAGATCGCCCGGCTCGGCGACGAGTACCGGGAACTCGGCGGAATGGTGCTGGGGACCGCCGACCTCCAGGACATCTACCGGCGGCTCCGCACCGACGCTTCGCTGCGCTTCGAGACGCCGGAGCAGATCATCGAAGCTGCGCAGAGCGCCGTCGCCCGTGCCGAGGAGGCCGCTCCGGAGTGGTTCGGGACGCTGCCGAGCACACCGTGCCTCGTGGTGCCCATGCCGGAGGTCGGGGCCGAGGATCAACCGCTGGCCTTCTACCTGCCGCCCGCCGCCGACGGCTCACGCCAGGGCATGTTCTTCGTGAACCTGACGGAACCCGACACCCGCACCCGGTACGAGTCCGAGGCCTTGGCGTTCCACGAGGGCGTACCCGGCCACCACTTCCAGCTCACCATCTCCCAGGAGATGGAACGCCTTCCGGAGTTCCGCCGTCATGCGCTGGCCACCGCCTACGTGGAGGGTTGGGGCCTGTACGTGGAACGCCTCGCCGACGAGATGGGCCTCTACTCGGGCGACGTGGAACGGATGGGGATCCTGTCGTTCGACTCGTGGCGGGCCGGCCGCCTCGTCATCGACACCGGGATCCATTCGATGGGTTGGAGCCGGCAGCAGGCGATCGACTACCTCACCGAGAACTCCCCACAAGCCCCGAACAACATCGTCAACGAGGTGAACCGCTACATCGGATGGCCGGGGCAGGCGCTCGCCTACAAGCTCGGCCAGCGCGAGATCTTCCGCCTCCGCGACGAGGCACGTCGCAACATGGGCGAATCCTTCGACATCAAGGGCTTCCACGACGCGGTCCTGACCGCGGGGCCCGTCCCTCTCGACGTGCTCCGCGACGTGGTACAGGCCTGGTCGGCCGCGTAGCGGCTCGAGACGTCGGCCGACACGGCACCCAGAAGCCGCTAGCAGGGCAGCGGGGAGACGAACGAGCCCATCCACCCGGCCATCTCGAGCTCGTCCGGCTCGAGGCCGATCGCGGTCGTTTGGGGACTCCTCGGCCGGGGAGCGAGATCGCGGTACTCCTCGGCGTAGGCGTCGCCCACCTGCTCCGGGGTCGGGAGCCGCAGTCCTGTCTCGCGCGCCTCTTCGGCGATGCGTGCCAACTCCCCGGGATCCGACAGCAACCGCTCGATTGCGGCCGCCGCACCGGCCGGATCGAAGGGATCGATGACGACCCCTCCCCCCTCGGCTCGAATCCGCTCGCCGATCGCCCCGAGGTCGGCCCCGATCACCGGGATCCCCTGACGCCACGCCTCCGACAGGGTGTACGAGTACGTCTCCGGCCACGGTGAGAGCAGCAACGCGGCGGCGATCCGATGATCGGCCAGGAGACCGGGAAGATCGGCGCGCTCGTAGGGCCCGTGGACGACGACGTCGGGGCGGTCTCCCACAGACAGCCGGCGCCGGCCGAACAAGTGCCAGGTGACGCCTCGCCCGGCGAGAGCCTCTATCACGTCCCCGAGCAGATGGTCGCCCTTGTGGGCGCCGCCGTAGCCGAGCACCGCGATGTTGCGGCCTCCGGGATGCGGTTCTGCCGGCCTCCCGGGCTCGATCCCGTGCGGCCGGATCACCACGCGGTCGGCGACGTCCGGGACGTGGCGGGCGATCAGGTCGGCGGCCGAACGCGACGGCGAGAACACCCGACCGGCCCGGCCGAGATGGCGAGCCCACTCACGGCGCCACTCGTCCACCGAGACTCCCGCGAACCGCACCGCCAGCCCCTCACAGCCGGGGCACGGCGCTGCTCCATCCAGGCTCGTGCACGGGGTCCCGTCCTCGGCGTCGAGCAGCGTGGCGGACGGGCACAGCGTGAAGTAGTCGTGCAGCGTCCAGGCAACCGGAATGCCTCGGCCGGCGGCCTCGGCGAAGAGCGCATCGACGATGTCGAGGGGCGCCCGCATGGCGTGGTGGACGTGGATGACGTCGATCCCCAGGTCGAGGAGCAGCGCCACCCACTGTTCGGGCCGGGCCGCCACCGCGGCCAGATCGATCGGAAAGCTCGGCGCCCGGGGGCCGGTGCCCCACTGGATGAGGGCTCCGCCCGCCTCGTCAAAGGACAGCACCAGCGGGTCGATGCGGCCGCCCAGTGCCTCGATCAGGTCTTCGGCGTGCAGTTCCGTCCCGCCGATCACCCCGGACCACAGGGGACGGTGCGACAGGTAGAGCACCCGAAGTGACCCGGCCGGCTTGGTGCGGCGCACCAACTCGAGTCCGAACCGGGCCTGCACTCCCCACAGCGGGTTGCGGGCGATGAACTCGCGAATCAGGTTCGGGTACTCGGGCCACCGTTCTGCGAGTCTCCCCAGGTTGGCGGCGAGCTCACCGGTGCCCGCCTCGGCGAACGACACGCCACCCTCGTGCCACACGTACACGGTGTCGCACAGGAGGTTCAGGAAGCCTGCGGACCGTATCCGCAGCGACAGGTCGTTCTCCTCCCCGTAGCCGGCTCCGAACCGCTCCTCGTCGAAGAGCCCGACCTCGTCGAGCGCCGCTCTCCTCAGGTACACGCAGAAGCCGACCGACGTGGGGATCTCGATCCACTCCCCGGTCCCCGCCGTACGGGCGACGTCGTCGAGGAGCGCCAGGTCCACCCCGTCTGGGAACGAGTTCGCAACCAGCCAGCGCGGTGCCCCGGCGATCTCGGCGTTGTTGGACAGCGGGGTGATCGAGCCGATGCGGTCCGACGTCGCCGCGAGGTCGCGGAGACGTTCCAGCCACCCATCCGGGACCACCGCGTCGCTGTTGAGCAGCACCACGTCCCCGGCCGCGGTCGCCATCGCCCGGTTGGTGTTGCCGACGAAGCCGAGGTTCGTCTCGCGGGACACCACCGTCACCCGGGCGTCGGCCTTCCGGTACCGGTCGAGAAGCCCCGGGATCCGCTCGTCGGTGCTGGCGTCGTCGGCGAGCACGAAGGAGACGTCACTGCCCGGCGTGTGCTCCAGCAGGGCGGCCAGGCAACGGTGGAGGGCGCCGTAGCCGTTGAAGATCGGGACGATCACGGTGACCGGAGGCCGGTTCACCGCGATCGGCGCCTCCGGAGCCGGGCGACGACCCTCCTGGGGGAGAGCCGCCTGGCC
>CAYXHU010000165.1:0-5053 GCA_964464675.1 uncultured Acidimicrobiia bacterium | reverse complement strand
TCGCCCCCGGGGAACGCGTCGCCGTCGTCGGGGAGACCGGGGCCGGGAAGTCCACCCTCGCCCGTCTGGCGCTGCGGTTCTACGACCCCGATTCGGGAACGGTGACGCTGGACGGCCGCGACCTGCGACACGTCGCGACTGCGTCCCGCGCCCGCCACGTGGTGCTGATCCCGCAGGAGGGGTTCCTGTTCAACGGGACGCTGCGTGACAACCTCCGATACGCCCGCCCCGACGCCGGCGACGAGCAAGTTTGGGAGGTGTGCCGGGCCATCGGGATCGAGGACTGGGTGCGCGCCCTGCCGGAGCGCCTCGACACGCTGGTGCGCGAACGAGGCGGCCGATTCTCGGCCGGGGAGCGGCAGCTCGTCGCTCTGGCGAGGGCGTTGCTGGCATCTCCCGACGTCATCGTGCTCGACGAGGCGACGAGCAACCTCGACCCCGAGACGGAAGTCCGTGTGGAGCGTGCGCTGGCCACGCTGCTGGAGGGGCGAACGGCGATCGTGATCGCCCACCGGTTGCGAAGCGCCGAGACGGCCGATCGGGTGGTGATGATGGATGCCGGCCGGATCATCGCGACCGGACGGCACCACGACCTCGTCGCGCGTTCCTCCGGATACGCCCGCCTGGTCTCGGTATGGGAACGGGGCGTGGTGCGCTGAGCGCCAGTGCCCCGTCCAGAAACCTTTGGCGGGTTCAGGCCGGCCGGCTGACGCCCCCGACTCGGCCTGAACCTCGCCGACGCTCCCGGACAGAGCACTAGCCTCGACGAGGCAATGTTCGACGCTCTCGTCGATCGCATCTCGGCGGCGATGTGGAATCTCCGCCCGTCGGAGGCGGTGCTGCTCGGCAAGCACGAGTACGACGGGGTGGTGCCCGACCTCTCCGAGGACACGGTGGCCGACCAGCTGCGGAGACTCCGCACGCTGTCCCGCCAGCTGGACTCGCTCGAAGGCCTGTCGGCCGATCAGCAGATCGATCGGATCCAGCTGCGCGCCGCCGTGGAGCGGGTGGTGCTCGACCACGAGGTTCTCCGGGACCGGCAGCGCAACCCGATGGCGGTCGTGAATCTGCTCGACATCACCCCGTACCTCAACCGGGCCTACGCACCGCCGTCGGTGCGGGCACTGCGAATCGTGGACGTGCTCGAGCAGGCTCCCCGAGTGTTGGCCCAGGCACGCGCAGTGCTCGATCCCGTCGTGCCCGAGGTGCTGTGCCGGTGGGGGATGCGGAGCGCCTCGGGAATGGCGGAGGCGCTGGAGACCGAGCTCCCCGACGAACTCGCCGGCCTCGACGACCCCGTCCTGCGCAGTCGCCTCGGTGACGCGGCCCGGGTCGGGGCCGATGCGCTGCGTGGGTACGCCGCATGGATCGACTCGGCTCGCCTCGGTGTCGCCGACGACGCCTTCCCCATCGGCGAGGGTGCGCTGGCAGGCCTGCTCCTGCACGGGGAGCTCCTCACCACACCCGTTGCCGAGCTGCTCGAGGTGGGAGAGGCCGACCTGGCGGCCAATCTGGAGGCGTTTCGTGACGCGGCGGCCGCCGTCGATCCGACCTGCTCGGCGCGGGAAGCGTACGCCCGGCACGTCGCCTCGGCTCGCCCCCCTGCCGACGGCATGATCGCCACCGTGGAGGGGATGCTCGAGGGGATCCGCTCGTTCGTCCTCGACGAACGGCTCGTGACGATTCCCAGTGAAGTGAGGGCGACCGTCGCCCCGACCCCTCGTCACCTGCGCTGGGCGTTCGCCATGATGGACACGCCCGGCCCGTACGAGACCGAGGCCACCGAGGCGATCTTCTACGTGACCCCACCCGAGGCCGACTGGAGCCCGGAGCAGGTCGACGAGTGGCTGAGCGCCCTCAACGTCTTCCACCTCGAGGACGTCTCGATCCACGAGGTCTATCCGGGGCATTACGTGCACTTCCTCCACGCCAATTCGGCTCCCACCGAGGTCTCCCGCCGCCTCGCTTCGTATGCCTTCAGCGAGGGGTGGGCTCACTACGCGGAGCAGCTGCTGTGGGAGTCGGGGTATCGGGGCGGCGACCCGCGGTTCCGCCTGGCGCAGCTCTCCGGGGCGCTGGTGCGGAACTGCCGGTTCGTGTGCTCGTTGCGGATGCACACCGGCGAGATGAGCCTGCCGGAAGCGGTCGACTTCTTCCGCCTGAACACCCACTTCGACGAGACGCCGGCCCGTGCCGAGGCGGAGCGGGGCGCCTTCGATCCCGGGTACTTCTCCTACACGCTCGGCAAGCTTCAGATACTGGATCTGCGCGCCGACTACCGGGCGGCGCGTGGCCCGGAGTTCACCCTGCGCGAGTTCCACGACCGCCTGCTGTCGCGCGGCGCTCCGCCGGTCGAGGTGATGCGGGCCGAGATGCTCCCGGGGCGATGACCTCCTTGCGCCACGTCGCGGGCAGGTTCGTGCGCCGGGTGCGGAGACCCCGACCCTGGCACCTGCCGCCTCCCGGCCGGCCCGACGACACCGACTGGGCGTCCGTTGCTGCGGCCGGCCGCCCCGTCGTGTACGAGCGGCTCAGACGGGCGCTCGTGTCGAACACCGTGAGCCCGTCGTGTGCCGAGGGATTCGCCGCCCTCGGGATCGCCGGGCACGGGATAGACGGTTCACTGGGGCGACTGGACGGCCCGCAACGCGAAGCGGCCGTCGGGGAGCTGTATGCCCGTCTCATGGGCATCGCCGACCCGGAGGTGCTCCTTTCCGAGGTGGAGCTGGTTGCCGCGAGAGGACTTGCGGAAGCGGGGTCGGATCGTGGTCCCGGATCCCACCTGGCCTGGCGCTGGGCCTATGCCGCGGAGGCGGCCGCTGTGACATATGGAAGGACGGCCGACGAGAGGTTCGCCGCAGCGCTAGCGCGGATGGTTGTACCCGTCCTCGACATGCGCGACGGAGTCGTGGGGCGAATGGACGAATGCCTCGGGCGAATCGGCGCCGGGTGGAGCAGCGCCGGCGTGATCCCGGGTCGGCTCACCACCAACGTGACGCTGGCGGGCAGGATCGCAGAGCCGCTGGCACATCTCGCCGCGTTGGCGGGCCGCAGTCCGGCGCTCGCCGAGATCACTCCGGCCGCTGCTGAGGCGGCGCGCGCCGCGGTCGATGATCTCGAGGAACGCTACGTCCCTCTCGATGGCGCCGGCTACTACCGGGTGGCGTGCGGCGATCGAGCAGAGCCCCTCAATCACGTGGCCGCGTTCGGTGCGGCGCTGCTTCGGCTCAACGACGCGGTCCCGGACTACCGCCTGGTCGATCGGGCCGCGGGTCTGGCGCGGTGGTTCGCGTCGGCCACCTTCCGCGATCGGAACGGGCGTCTGGTATGGCGATACGACCCGAAACCGGGCCGCCCCCGGGGCCGCGGACCCGAGCACGTGTGGAAGGCGCAGGTGACCATCCACTTCGTGGTCCTCGCAGTCGAGCGCGGGCTCCTCGAAGGGGCGATGCTCGACGAAGTGCGGGCGACCCTGCTCGGGAATGTGTTCCGGCCGGACGGTCCTGCGGCGACGATCGAGGCGGATCGTGAACCGTTGTCGGCATATCGAGGTGTGCGGGGCGGTGCGGCGTCCCTGCTCCCGCTCACCGAGCTGGGCGGGGAGGTGGCCGGGGCGGTCGAGCGCCTGGTGGCGGTGGATCTGGGGATGGGAGGCTGGTTCGCCCGTCCGCACGGGCTTCTGGGGTACGCGTACCGCCTGGGTGACTAGTCACCACACGGGTCGCAGAACCCTCCCCTCTCGATGCCCAAAGTGGTTGTCTGACTACTCTCAGTGGCAGTACCGTGAAGGTCCCACCGCACCGTGAGGACCATATGACCGGGACCGCCCGATTGCACCGCCGAGCACTCGGCATCGTCGCCGTCGCCGTTGCTTCGGCCACGGCGGTTGCCGTCGTCGCGCTGACTGCAGACGCCGAGGCGGAACCGTCGACGCCCACCCCACCTCTCTCGGTGGAGGTGTGGGCGAATGGTGGTGATGCGTTGGTGCCTCCGGGTCCGGTGGCCGATTCTGGGGCGGCGGTCTCGTGGGTGTATGAGGTGTCGAACACCGGTGGTGAGGATCTGTGGGCGTTGTACATCTGGCACGACGGTGTCGGGGGGGCGTCGTGTCCGGATCGGTCGCTGGCTCCGGGGGAGACGGTGACGTGTACCGGGTCGTCGTCGGCCGGGTCGTCGTCGTGGGGGTTGTCGGTGGAGGCATGGACGACGGCTGGTGACGAGGTGGAGGTGACTACGACCGTCTATCTCTCGACCGGAGCGTCCCCCACGACCACGGTGCCGTCGTCCACGACGACCACGGTGCCGTCGTCCACCACGACCACGGTGCCGCCGTCCACCACGACCACGGTGCCGCCGTCCACCACGACCACGACGACGGTGCCGCCGGGTTCGGCCGGGCTGGTCGTGGGGGTGTGGGCGAATGGTGGTGATGCGCTGGTGGCTCCGGGTCCGGTGGCCGATTCTGGGGCGGCGGTCTCGTGGGTGTATGAGGTGTCGAACACCGGTGGTGAGGATCTGTGGGCGTTGTACATCTGGCACGACGGTGTCGGGGGGGCGTCGTGTCCGGATCGGTCGCTGGCTCCGGGGGAGACGGTGACGTGTACCGGGTCGTCGTCGGCCGGGTCGTCGTCGTCGGGGTTGTCGGTGGAGGCATGGACGACGGCTGGTGACGAGGTGGAGGTGACCGCGACTGCCTACCTCTCGGCCACGACGTCCACGACGGCGCCTCCGACCACCACCACCACGGTGCCGTCCTCTACGACGTCCACGACGGCGCCTCCGACCACCACCACCACCACGCCTCCGGGTCCGGCCGGATTGGTCGTGGGGGTGTGGGCGAATGGTGGTGATGCGCTGGTGGCTCCGGGTCCGGTGGCCGATTCTGGGGCGGCGGTCTCGTGGGTGTATGAGGTGTCGAACACCGGTGGTGAGGATCTGTGGGCGTTGTACATCTGGCACGACGGTGTCGGGGGGGCGTCGTGTCCGGATCGGTCGCTGGCTCCGGGGGAGACGGTGACGTGTACCGGGTCGTCGTCGGCCGGGTCGTCGTCGT
>CAYXHU010000164.1:0-5072 GCA_964464675.1 uncultured Acidimicrobiia bacterium | reverse complement strand
GGCAATCGGTGCATCCGAGCGCCTGTTCGGCGGGAGCCACCATGTGTGTGATCGGCCACCACATCTCGGAATCGATGAACCCCATGTTCCCGGAGAACTCGATGTCCCAGGAGGCGAACCCGCCCTCCACGGCCAGCGCCAGGTCCCAGTTCCTCCAGAAGGCGGTGGCCCCGTCTTCGTCGTCCTTGGGGAACAGGTTCAGCGGGGCGATCAGGTTCTGGTCGGCGTCGTACGGTTGTACCCCGGTGAACCGCTTCAACGGCCAGATCAGCCCGTCACCGCGCTCCCCCAGCGGGGTGTTCACCTGGTACCCCACGTCCGGGTCCACACCCTCGTCGATCAGCGCGTAGTCGAACACGCCGTTCAGCCACCGGTACTCGGGCACCACGTCCGCCGCCCAAGTGAACTCGCCCTTGCGGCTGTCGTACAGGTGCACCCCGGTGTCCGGGTCGGAGATGATGTACGGGTGCGTGCCCTCCGGGCTGGCCTGCCCGGCCACCGTCCAGTCCCAGGTCATCATCGTCGGCTGCGCCCGGGCGTAGGCGGGAACGTGGCAGGTCTGACACGCCACCACCGCGGTGTGGGAGTCCAAGGCCGCCTCGCCGTGCGGCTCGGTCCCGTGACAGCTCGCACACCGCGTCGGGCCGTCGGTAGCCGTATCCATCACGTAGCGGCCGCCGGCGATCTCGTGGTCCTCGGTCACATGGCACGTCTGACAGCTGAAGTCCAAGCCGTCCGAAGCCATGTGCACGTCCAACTCGAAGGACGGGTCCGTCAGGCTGGTATCCAGGTCTCCGTGCTTCACCGCATCGCCGCCACCACCGGTGAAGTGGCACGACCCGCAGTTCGCCCTACTCGGCTCGCCGACGGCCTGGGCCACCGTAGCGAGGTCCGGGGCCACCCAATCCCGGCCCCCGAACGCCACCGTCTCCC
The DNA here is from genome assembly GCA_964464675.1 of uncultured Acidimicrobiia bacterium. GTDB lineage: Bacteria > Actinomycetota > Acidimicrobiia > Spongiisociales > UBA11373 > CAYXHU01. The sequence continues at coordinate 4,139 of CAYXHU010000164.1, read as the reverse complement.
CGTACACGGGATGCCCCGCACCCGTGGGGAACTTCTCATACGTCCCCGTCGTGTCGTGACACACCAGACAATCCACGTTCTCCGCAGCCGTGAAGTCGAACGACTCGTCCCTCCAGCCGTAGCCGATGTGACACGACGTGCACCGCGGCTCGTTCGGCACCACCGACACGCAGTAGTTGTTGATCACATTCGCTTTGCCGACCGTCTCCCCGGTCACCGCGTTCTCGTACACCCAGGTCCAGTGCACGGTCCCCATCACATCCGCGGCCGCGTCGGCATGACATGTCAAGCAGGCCGCCGTCACCTCCGGGCCCGACTCGAACGGACCCTCCAACATCGGGAACCCGGAATGGTCCATCCCGCCGCTCTCTTGAGCGCCGGCGGCCACTCCCAGCGAGAGCACCAGGACGCCCACCGCCGCAAGGGTCCCCACCAATCGAATGCGCCTGCCCATCGGTCCGACCTCACTCCTAGTACTGCGCGCGAGAGGGTTTCAGACTATCAGTCGGAAAAGACGGTCCGGATCGCAGCATCGACCGGGCACGTCACCAGGGGCGGCACACCGAGCGAGGACGCCTCGCCTGAGCAACTCGGGAGGCTCCGCACCCGCTCCGGAGGAGCTGCGGGCGTCAGCCCTCGTCCAGTGGGACCTGGTCGGCGTGCGGCGGGGTGTAGACCGCCCCGTCCTCAGTGCGGTACTGCTCGTCGTGCTTGATGATCATCGTGTCGGAGTGGAAGCGCTCACCGTCCCAGGCGCCTTCGACCACCACACCGATCCCCTCCTGGAACAGCTGCTGAGGGTCACCCGTGTGGATCACCAGGATCGAGGTGTTGCCGTCGGTGACCTGGAAATCGACGCCATCGGCGGTCTCCGCGACCGAGCCGGCGACGACCTGCCCACCGAGCCGCATCCGGTCGGTGGCGTCGATCTCGGTCTGCTCCAGCACCTCGCTCGGGGTCCGGTAGTAGACGAGCGCGTCGTTGAGGTTGAACACCAGGAACCCGGCGATGATCGCCACCAGGCCGAGCGCCGGGATCACGAACAACGCGTACCGTCTCATCTCCACTCCTCGATCCGGCGCCGCACCGCGACGAGCCGTGCCGTCGTCCACCACGCGTACCCTGCCATCGAGGCGAAGGTCACCGTGTAGGCGAAGGCCACCCACCCCCATGCCGACATCAGCCCGCCTCCCCGAACCTCGGCGCCGAAACCGCCGCACCGGCCACGTCCCGCTCCTCGGAGGCGATCGCCTGCGCCAATTGCTCCTCGAGGCGGGCATGCTCGACATGACGGGCCACCAGCGCCGCGTACACGACGGTGAACGCCACCAGGGCCATCACCAGCGCCCCCCGGAAGGGTGCATCCATCTGCATGCCGTCGGGGCGGAGCAGGCTGGGAGGCTGATGCAGGGTCCTCCACCACAGCACGGAGAAGTGCACGATCGGGATCTGGAAAGTCGCCAGGATGCCGAGCCAGGCCGATCTCCTGGCCCGTGCTCCCGGATCGGGGATACCACGACGCAGCGCCAGATATCCGAGGTACACGAAGAACATCACCGCGGTCAGCACCAGCCGGGCATCCCAGGTCCACCAGACACCCCACGTCGACTTCCCCCAGATCATCCCGAGGGCGATCGTCAGGCCGGTGAAGTACACGCCGACCTCTGCAGACGCACCGGCGAGCCGATCCCACCTCATGCCCTTGGTGGCGAGGAAGGCGACGCTGCCGACGAGCGTGACGCCGAAGGCCAGGTAGGCAAGCCACGCAGCGGGTACGTGGACGAAGATGATGCGCGCCAGGTCGCCCTGGGTCTGCTCCGGAGGGACCAGCAGCGCCGCGCCCAGCGCGGTCGCCAGCGTCCCCACGGCGGCCACGTCGAGCCATCTCCGTCGCGTCACCGGGTCGTCTCCTGTAGGGGCCGGGCACTCAACACTCCCGCCACCGCCAGCAACAGGTCCATCACCACCAGCAGCAGGAGCCAGCCGAGAATAGTTGCGTCGATGCGCAATCCCTCCGTGATCTGGGTTGCGGCCAGCAGCATCGGCACCGCCAGGGGCACCACGATCAGCGGCACGAGCGTCGATGAGGCGATGCTCGAGGCGATCGAGGACGCCAGCGTTCCGAGCAACCCGAGGCCGACGGCCACCAGCGGCAGGACAACCAGCAGCCACCACCATCCCGACGGGTCCGTGCCGTAGAGCGCCAGCGCTACGGGAGCCAGGACGGCTTCGAAGAGCAGCAGCAGCAGTGCGCTCGCCCCGGCCCTCCCCACGAACCGGGCGGCCGCGTCGACGCCGAGCAACCCGAGCAGATCCCGCTGGGAGGGAGCATCGATGGCGCTCTGACGCACCGTGACCAGCACCCCGAACAGCATCACGACGCTCCAGTAGATCCCCGGCCCGATCTGCGACAGCAGCGGAGCGTCCGTCCCCACCGCCAGCGGCACGAGCATGAGCGCCGCCGCGCCGAATGGGACGGTAATCATCACGACTTCGCCGGATCTGACCTCGGTACGGAGATCCTTGCGAGCGATCTCGACGGCCTGGCGCCAGAACGAGACCCTCACGACGAAGTCCTCGCGTCCTCGGCGATCGCTCCGTTGGTCAACTCCACGAAGCGGTCGACGAGCGGCGCTATGCGGGCGTGCTCGTGGGAGACCACGATCGCCGCCCCGCCGCGGGACCGGGCTCCAGCGACGAGGTGGGCGACCAATGCGGCCGCCTGGGGATCGAGCCCTGCGTGGGCCTCGTCGAGGAGGATCAGATCCGGCTTGGTCATCATCAGCCGGGCGAACTCGACCCGCCGCTGCATGCCGTGGGAGCAGGCCGCCGCAGTGCGGTTGCGGGCCAGGCCCAAGCCGACGCAGTCCAGCACCTCGGGAACCTCGGCGTCGGGAACCCCCGACATTCGTGCGACGAACGACAGGTTCTCCTGAAGCGTCAGGTTGGGGTACAGGCTGGGCGTGTGCCCGATGAGGCCGATGCGCGCCCGCACGTCGAATCGGCCCTCGCCTCGCAGCGCGGCCCCGAGCACCTCGCCGTCTCCCTCACTCGGCGCGAGCAGGGTGGCGACGAGGCGCAGCAACGTGGTCTTGCCCGAACCGTTCGAGCCGATCAGGCCGACGGCCTCGCCGGCATCGACGGACAGATGCAGATTGCGCAAGATCGGCGTGTCGCCGATGCGCACGCCGACGCCGCGCAGATGCACTACCGAATCGGGCATCGGGCGAGTCTACGACGGTCGCGACGGCCGGACCCGGGCGGAGCGCGCCCATCCGGCGCAGGACGGCACTCCTCTCGTTGCGACCCGGCCCTACGGGAGCCCGATCGTCACCTTGAGCAGGTGCGCGGCGGCGAGTGCCCCCCGCTTGCCGGCGATCAGCATTCCGGCGAGCGTCACGAGGGCCAGTAGCACCACGCGCATCACGAGCACGAAGGTGACCGCTCCCACCATCCCCCACAGCACGATCGACCATGCCAGCGGAGGCGCCGCCTGTTGGCCGAACGGCCCCAGGGCGGCGAGCAGGGCGAGCAGAAGGACTGTGCCGACCGCCGACACGACGAACGCAGCAGCCGTGAGGACCCGCCGTTGTCTCGTGGTCATGGTCGCTCTCCTTCCGTCCCCGCCATGATCGGACTTACTCCGGCATCCCACCAGCGGACGACGTCCCATTTCCCGACCAAACGTCGGATTGGGACCAAAGGCCCTAAGAGCGCCAATCGGCGGGGTGGGACGATCTCCCCCACAACCGCCGGGCTTCAATGCTCGGTACCCGACGTGCACGCGGGGGTACATATGAAACGAAGGGACGGGCCACGACTGATCTTCACGATCGTCCTGGCCCTTGCGCTGGTCGCAGGCGCGTGCGACGGCGACGACGCCGCCGACACGACGACCACGACCGCTGCCCCGACCACGACCACCACGACGGTCGCCGAGACGACGACCACAACGGTGGCGCCAGAGCCGGAGCCGACGGTCGAGATCCCCTTCCTGGCGGCGTGGGAAGGGAGCGGTCACGCCGATGCGACCGCTGAGGCGTTCCGTCACTGGGACGAGGATGACCCAGCCGTCGTCCCCGCCTCGTGCGCGAAGTGCCACAGTGACTACGGGTACAAGGACTTCGTGGGGGCCGACG
>CAYXHU010000163.1:0-5112 GCA_964464675.1 uncultured Acidimicrobiia bacterium | reverse complement strand
GCTGGAGTTCGTCGACGTGGGCGAGCCTGGTGCCGGCACGTACGACATCTTTGTCGTCAGCGCCGAAGGCACCTACGACCGTATCGACACGGTGGACGTCCCGTAGCGAGGGCGATCATCGCGATCTGCTGGGGGCCCGGACGTCCGGGCCCCCAGTCGCGTCGGAGCGGGACGGGCGGGTCCGAGGATCTGGCGCTAGTTGGCGCGGCCAAGGGTGCCCAGGTAGAGGTCGATCACCTTGGGGTCGTGAAGGAGTGCGTCGCCGGTTCCCGTGTACGCGTTGCGGCCCTGGTCCATCACGTAGCCGCGATCGGCGATCAGCAGACAGCGCCTGGCATTCTGTTCGACCATGACCACCGACACGCCGCTGTCGGCGATCCGGCGCACCGTCTCGAAGACCATGTCCTGGTTGGCGGGGGAGAGGCCTGCTGAGGGTTCGTCGAGGAGGAGGACCGATGGATCCATCATCAGCGCTCTGCCCATGGCCAACATCTGGCGCTCGCCACCCGAGAGCAGGCCGGCCCGCTGGTGGGGCCGCTCGGCGAGCAGCGGGAACAGGGTGTTGACCGCCGCGCATCGCTCTTCCCATGCCTCGGGGCGGAGGTACAGTCCCATCCGGAGGTTCTCTTCCACCGTCAAGGTCTGAAAGACGTTGGCCAGCTGTGGCACGTAGCCGACTCCCTTGGCGACCATGTCGTGGGCGGCGAGATTGGTGATCACGTCGCCCCGGAGGGTGACCTCGCCCCGACGGATCCTCACCAACCCGAAGAGCGCCTTGATGAGCGTCGACTTGCCGGCGCCGTTGGGGCCGATGATCCCGACCAGTTCGCCCTCACCCAACGTGAGATCGACCCCGCGCAGGATGTCGACGCCGGGGAAGTAGCCGGCTACCACCTCGCCGGCCACCAAGATCGGATCAGCGTCGCTCATCAGGTGATCTCCCCGTGATGCTTGCCGAGATAGGCATCGATCACTGAGGGGTTGCGGGCCACCTCGCCCGGCGGGCCCTCGGCAATGAGCCGGCCCTGGCTCATGCAGATCACCCAATCGCTGATCTCTTGGACCACGTCCATGTCGTGCTCGATGAACACCACGGTCATGCCGTCTCTGCGGAGGTTCTTGATGTGCTCCAGCAGCGATTGGGTGAGCGCCGGGTTCACACCTGCGGTGGGCTCGTCCAACATCACGACCTCGGGGTCGACCATGAGGGCCCGGGCCATCTCCAGTAGCTTGCGCTGGCCCCCGGAGAGGCCCCCGGCGTACTCGCCGGCCATGTGGCGCAGACCGAACCGTTCCAGCGAGGCCAACGCCTTGTCCTCGTTGGCGGCCTCGATGGGTCGCCAGTTGCCGAACAGGCTGCCCCAGAACGACTCGCCGACCTGGTCCTTGGCGGCGACCATCAGGTTCTCCAACACGGTGAGCCTCGCCAGCGACTTGGTCAACTGGAAGGTTCGCACCATCCCCAGGCGGGCGACCCGGAATGCCGGTATGCCGACCAGGGGCCCTCCGTTGAGCTGCCAGCGTCCGTGCTGGGGCCGATCGAAGCCGGTCAGCACGTTGAAGAGCGTGGTCTTTCCGGCGCCGTTGGGGCCGATCAGCGAGGTGATGGTCCCCCGCTGCACCTCCAGGTGGGCGACGTCGACGGCTTGGATCCCCCCGAAGGCTCGGCCGAGGTCGTCGATCACGACGACGGGATCCGGCTTCGGTACGCCCGGCACGGCGGCCACACCTTCGAGGGAGAATCGTTCAGCGGCCATCGGCGATCAGCAACTCCTCCCGCTTCCCGAAGATCCCCTGCGGACGGTAGGTCATCAACCACATCAGCACGACGCCGAACAGGGCAAAACGGATCGGGCCGATGTCGGTGGCGTCCAGGAGGTCTCCGAACCAGCCCTCGGTGACGGCCCCGGTCATGAACCCGTCGAAGAACGAGAAGACGAACCAGAAGATGACCGACCCGATGATCGGGCCTCGCAGGGTCCCCGGCCCGCCGACGATCACGATCGTGAACGCATAGAAGGTCAACAGCGGCAGGTAGTTGTCGGGGCCGACGTTTTGCTGGGCGATCGCCAACACGATCCCGGCCAGACCGCCGATGGCGCTTCCGACCATGAGACTCTGCAGTTTGTAGGCGAACACGTTCTTGCCGAGGCTGCGCGCCGCGTCCTCGTCCTCCCGGATCGCCCGGATCACCCTGCCCCAGGGGCTGCGGGTGAGCCGCCGGATCAACAAGGTCGTGAGGCCCACCAAGCCCCAGCCGACCAGGAGGACGAAGGTGAGGCGCTCGTCGAAGCGGAACGTGCCGATGCCGTACTGTCCGACCGGGATGGGATTGAGATCGTAGAAGGAATCGGCGAAGCCCTGGATGCCGGAGAGGGCGTTGGTGAGCGGTGCTGCGAATCGGGAGCGCACGACCAAACGGAGGATCTCACCGACGGCGATCGTCACGATCGCCAGGTAGTCGGCGCGCAGTCGCAGCGTGGGCACCCCCATCAGCAGCCCGAGGAGCACGGCGAGGATCAATCCGACCACGATCCCCAGCCACATCGACCCTCCTTGGTCGACGGTGATCGCCAGGCCGTAGGCACCGACGAGCATCGACGCGACGTGGCCGAAGTTGAGCAGCCCCGTGTACCCGAACTGCAGGTTGAGGCCGATCGCGGACAGGGCGTAGACGGCCGCCGGAACCCCGACGGCCGCCCGGCCTGCGTCGATGAGGATCTTGCCGAGATCCATCAGCCCACCCTCTCGCGGGATCCGAGCAGACCCTGGGGGCGCACCAGCAACATCACCACCAGAATGCCGAGGGCTACGACCGTCTTGAACTCGGTGGGGACCCACAGGGTGCTCATCTCGACGGCGACGCCGATGACGAAACCCCCGACCATCGCTCCGAAGGCCGTGCCGAGGCCGCCGAGGATCACGGCGGCGAAGATCAACAGCAGCAGCTTGAACCCCATGTCCCACTGCACCTGTTCGGAGATCCCGAACATGATCCCGGCCAGCGCGGCCAGTCCCGCACCGATCACCCAGGTGGCCAGGATCACCCGCTGCACGTCGATGCCCGACGACTCCGCCAGATCGCTGTTGTCCGACACTGCTCGCATTGCCGTTCCCAGCTTGGTTCGCTGCAGGAACACCCCGACGGCCGCCAGCGCGGCAACCGTGAACCCGATGATGACGAGGTTCTTGGGCACCGTGGGGATGCCGAGGACGTCGATGTTGTCCTGGATCACGTAGTTGGCGAAGGGGCGGGGCAGGCCCGAGAACACCACGAGGATCAGGTAGCGGATCGCGAAGGAGAGGCCGATCGAGATCACGATCAACGACACCAGCCCGGTGCGGCGGCGCCGCAGCGGCCGCCACAAGGCCAGCTCCTGAGCCCCGCCGAGTCCGGCCGCGAGGAGGATGGCCGGTACCGCCGCCAACAGGATGTGCCACTCCGGGCCGAGCGGCGATGCATTGAGGAAGAAGGCGAGGACGGCGCCCAGGGTGACGATGTCGCCGTGCGCGAAGTTGACGAGCCCCGTCACTCCGAAGACCAGAGACAGCCCGATCGAGGAGAGCGCGATGATCGCCCCGAACTTGAGGCCGATCACCAGGAGGCCTCCGATGCGGTCGTACTGATCCACCCGCGAAGCGGTACCCGGGCCGAGCGCGAACCGGATCACCTTGGGCCGTCCTTCCCGGACGGAGACGTCGGGGAGGATGCTCCGCTCCGGATCGGTCAGGTCGACGCCGTCGGGAAGGCTGTCGACGTCGATCTCCACCTGATAGATGCCGGCGGCCGGCACGGGCACTGACCACGTGCCGTCACCGTCACTGACGGCCGCGCCGATCTCGACGCCGTCCTGGGAGACTACGACTCTCACGCCGGCCACCGGCTCCCGTTGGTCGCCGTCGATCTTCTCCAGCGTGCCCCCGATCGACGTGGATTCCTCTTGGGCCTGGGCCCCCGGCGCGAGCAGCACGAAGAAGGCCCCAACGGCCAGGGCTCCCGACAGCGTTCTCCGCAGCGCTCCCGTCCTCATGAGGCATCCACCGCCTCGGATCGATCGGTCGAGTCTAGGAGGGTCGAACCGGCCGCTCGCTCCCCGGTACCGTTGTCGGATGATCCGACACGAACGAGTCGATGCAGGGGGGGTAGGGCTCCACGTCGCCGTCGCGGGACGGCCGGACGCTCCACCTCTGCTCCTGCTCCATGGGTGGCCCGAGACGTGGCGCTGCTGGCACGCGGTCGCTCCGCTCCTCGAAGACGACTACAGGCTGCTGATGCCCGACCTGCGCGGGTTCGGGGATTCGGACACGCCGGAGGGCACCGCACCCTACGCCATGCCGGTCGTGACCGCCGATGCGCTCTCCGTGCTCGACCATTTCGAAGTCGAGCGAGCCGGCGTCGTCGCCCACGACTTCGGCGGCGCCGTGGCATGGTCGCTCGGCGCGTTCGTTCCCCAGAGGGTGCGGCGCATGGTCGTGATGTCCTCTCCGCATCCCCTGCGGCTCAGGCAGGCGGCGCTGGAGGACCCGTCGCAACTGCGGAGGTCCTTCTACGTGTGGCTGCTCCACGCCGGCCGGGAAGGCGAGGAACTCCTGGCGGCCGACCACTTCCGGCTGCTCACGTCGTGGGCCTTCGCCGGTTCGCGAATCCCCGACTCGATCGTCGACGCGTACCGGGCGGCGTGGTCGGAGCCCGGGAGGTTCCACGCCATGGCCGGGTGGTATCGGGCCAACTACCGTCCGTCCCTGTTCGATCCGGGTCGCGAGGTCTCCCTGCCTCCCGTGGCGGTGGCCACCCGGTATCTCCACGGCGAGCACGATGCCGGATTCGTCCCGGCCGCGGCGACCGGCTCGGGGGAGTACGTGACGGCGATCTACGAAGAGCAGGTCGTCGCCGGCGTCGGCCATTGGCTCCCCCACGACGTCCCGGAGACGGTCGCCGCCGCGGTTCGGGACTGGATGTCCGGCGAGCCGGTGAATGGTTCAGGGCCGGCCCCGCCCTAACATCCGTCGGTCATGGACCATCAGCTCACGATTCTCCCCAACGGACTGCGCGTGGTCACCGAGTCGATGCCCGCGGTGCGTTCTGTCGCCGTGGGCTGCTGGGTGGACGCC
>CAYXHU010000162.1:0-5118 GCA_964464675.1 uncultured Acidimicrobiia bacterium | reverse complement strand
GGTCGTGACCGCCGGGGGGCATCCCGATCCAGACGTCGAGGCCGAGCGGTTCGGCGACGACCGACCGCACGAGGGCGCCCAGCGTCTCCCCGGTGGCCCTGCGCACGACCTCGCCGAGGAGATGGCCGAACGATGCCCCGTGGTAGCCGTGCGCCGTGCCGGGCTGCCACGCCGGCTCTGCGGCCGCCCACGAGCCGGCGACACGATCGAGATCCTGCCACCACGCCGCATCGTCGATCACGTCCTGGTAGCCGGGGAAGTCGATGACTCCCGAGGAGTGGGTGAGCACCTGGCGCACCGTGATCGTTGCCTTCCCGCCTGTTGCGAACTCCGGCCAGTAGGCGGCGACGGGACGGGAGAGATCGATCTCCCCGCGCTCGGAGAGGGCGGCGACGACGAGTGCCGTCACGCCTTTCGTGGTCGAGAAGACGACGGTGGGGGTGTCGGGGCCCCATGCGACTCCTGGGCGGGCCTCGCCGCCCCACAGGTCCACGGCCACGTGTCCGCCGAGCACGACGCAGCAGCCGGCTCCCACCTCTCCCCGCGACGTGAACGCGTCCGCGAATGCCTCCCTCACCGGCTCGAAGCCGGGAGCGACGACTCCGCCGATCTCGGGCGGGGAGGCCGCCTCAGCCACCGACGGCGCTGCGCAGGTCGTCCAGGTGGTCCAGGCCCTCCCAGGTGAACGTACCCGCGCCGGCTTCTCCGGCCCGGCGGCCGAAGTGCCCGTGCACCGCGGTGGGCAGGTAGATGGGCGCCTGGAGGCTCAGCGCTGCGATGATCCCCGAGGGTGTGAGCGGGAACACCTCACGCACGGCTCGCTCGAGGGCCGCTTCGTCGAGGCCGTCGGACGCCGTCCCGAGGCAATCGACGGTCACCGAGGTCGGCTCGGTCATCCCGATCACGTAGGCGAGGCGGACTTCGCACTCCTGGGCGAGGCCGGCGGCCACGACGTGCTTGGCGATCGAGCGTGCCATGTACGAGGCGGACCGATCCACCTTGGAGGGGTCCTTCCCGGAGAAGGCCCCCCCGCCGTGGCGCGCCCAGCCCCCATAGGTGTCGACGATGATCTTGCGGCCGGTGAGGCCGGTGTCGCCGGCGGGTCCGCCGATCTCGAACTTGCCGGTCGGGTTCACGTGGACGGTGAGGTTCTCGTCCCACCACTCGCCCAGTGCCGGGCGGAGGATGTGCTCTGTGACCGCGGCGCGCAGCTCTGACTGCCGTTCGTTCCAGTCCGGCTCGTGCTGGGTGGACAACACCACGGAATCGACGCCGAGGGGCTCCCTGCCCGCGAATCGCACGGTCACCTGGGTCTTGGCGTCCGGCCGCAGCCCGGGGATCTCCCCCGAGACCCGCACCTCCGCCTGCCGGGCGACGAGACGGTGGGCCAGCAGGATCGGCAGGGGCATGGCGGTCTCGGTGCCGGCCGTCGCATAGCCGAACATCAGGCCCTGGTCGCCGGCTCCGAGCTCGTCCCTGTCCACGCCCATGGCGATGTCCTGGCTCTGACGTTGCACGAGGACCTGGTAGCGGGCCCGCTTCGCATCGAACCCCTTGGCCTCGTCGTCGTAGCCGATCCCGAGGATGGTCTCTCGTGCGATCGAGGCGATCTCCTCGGAGGTCGGCAGCCAAGCCCGGGACGAGATCTCCCCCGACACGACCACGGTGCCCCCGGTGATCAGCACCTCGCAGGCGACTCGGCCGTTGGGATCCTCCGTCAGGACCGCATCGAGCACGGCGTCGGCGACTTGATCGGCCACCTTGTCGGGGTGGCCCATGGACACAGACTCGGAGGTGAACTGCGTGATGCGGGGCGCCATGGTGGTGAACGGCGAGGATAGCGCCGCGGCGCTCCGCCGACGCCGCACCGCTCCGGGCACCCCGGAGGGCCGTTCTACGCGCTCGCGGGCCGTTGGCCCCTGTGAGGATGATGGGGATCGCGTCTAGCGTCTGGGCTGCAGATCGCGACCAGGAGTGACCAATGTCAGAACACGGGTTGGCGGGTGCCCGGGTGCTCATCACCGGAGCGGGATGCCTCGGGGCCCGCATGATCCCTCGCATCGCCCGGGAGGACCCGGCGGAGATCCGTGTCTTCGACCGTTCCCCGGGCAGGTTGCTGGACCTCGAGGGGAGTGCCGTTGCGATCCAGGGCGACGTGACCGACCCGGAGGCGGTGGCCACCGCAGCCGACGGCGCCGACTACGTGTTCCACACGGCTGCCCTGCTCGGCGGCGACACCGAGGCACAGCGCACCGTCAACGTCGAGGGAGCCCGGATCGTGGCGGAAGCGGCCGCCAGGTCGGGAGCACGCCGCCTCGTGCACATCTCGTCGAACGCCGTGTACGGGTTCTGCGAAGGCGTGGTCACCGAGGACATGGGCCCCAAGCCGACCGACCAGGTCTACTCGATGTCCAAGGCCCACGGCGAGGCGGCAGTACGTGAGGTGGGCGAGCGGGAGGGGCTCGGCTACACGATCATCAGGCCGGCGGCCATCTTCGGCCCGGGAGCCGAGTACTTCACGAAGGCGTTCATGAAGCGCGCCCTCAAACGGCCCATGATCCAGGTTGGCACCGGGGGCGGCGACCAGGCGGTCGTCTACGTGGACGACGTCGCCGACCTGGCGGTCGTTGCCGCGACCCACCCTGCAGCCGAAGGGGAGGCGTTCAACTGCGCCATCGACCCTCCACCGACGATGAAGGAGTACCTCCACGCGTACGGACGGCTGGTCGGGAACACCTCGTGGCTGGGCATCCCGATGTCGGTGGTGCGCACGGCGTCGTGGGTCGTCGTTCCCTTCGCCAAGCCCCTCACCTACGCCCGGCAGCTCCCGCAGAACCTGCGGCAGGTGGGGCGATACGCGGTCTTCTCGGGCGCCAAGGGACGCGACCTGCTCGGATGGGAACCCGCCTACGACGTCGAACGCGGGGTGCGCGCCTCGATCCCGTGGCTGCGGGCTGAAGGCGTGCTCGACGGCATAGTGCTTGCGGTTCCCGAGGAGGCCTAGAGGCTCGGCGCACGGGAGCGGGCTTCGCCCGCATGTCTCGTCCGTCCGGCGGACGCGGTCGCTGCACTCGCCCGATCCTGGCCGCCTCTCAAACGCCCCAGCGTTCGATGTGGATCAGCTCGGCGTCGGGGCGGCGTCCCCGCCGCAGCGACGAGGAGCGGCGATCGGGCGCGGGCACTCCCACAGTGACGAGGCCGACCACTGCGACGTCGCCGGGGATACCGAGCAGCTCGTGGATCCCGGCGAGGCGGTGCCCGCCCAGGAAGCCGGCTCCGTATCCCTCGTCGACGGCGGCGAGCAGCATGAGCGACAGGGCGGCTCCACCGTCCACCCACCACCATGGGATCTCGAGGGCGGCGGGGTCCTTGTCGGGCTCGTCGTAACGGTCCCGGTAGGCGCCGGGGGACACGCACAGCACCAGGTGCGCGGGTGCCGTCGACAGCCATGGGTCGAATCCCCCGGCGGTGAAGCCGGCCTCTCCGGCGAGCTCGGCGACCGCGGCCCGCACACCCGGATCGGTGACGACGATCACCGACACACCCTGGGCGAAGCCGGCCGACGGCCCGCGCGTGGCGGCGCGGGCAATCCGCTCGACGGCGCCGGGATCCACCGGGTCATCCCGGTAGCGGCGCACCATGCGCCGCCGGGCGACGACCGTGCGGTGTTCCACGTCAGACCGTGTCGATCGCCTTGACGAGGTCGGTCATCGCCTTCTTGGCGTCCGAGAACAGCATCTGGGTCCGGTCCATGTAGAAGAGCGGGTTGTCGATGCCGGCGAACCCGGCCGAGAGGCTCCGCTTCACGACGACCACCGTCCTGGCGAGATCGACCTCGAGGATCGGCATCCCATAGATGGAACTGGAAGCATCGTCACGTGCCGACGGGTTCACGACGTCGTTGGCTCCGACGACGAGGACGACGTCGGTCCGCGGCAGCAGCGAGTTGGTCTGGTCGAGGTCCAGCAACTGGTCGTACGGCACGTCGGCTTCGGCCAACAGCACGTTCATGTGCCCCGGCATGCGGCCGGCCACCGGATGGATCCCGAAGGCGACCTTGACGCCGCGCCGCTCCAATCCCCGGGTGAGCTCGCGCAACGCGTGCTGTGCCTGGGCCACGGCGAGGCCGTAGCCGGGGACCACCACCACCTGGCTGGCGTAGGCGAGGGCGATGGCCACGTCGTCGGGCGTCGTGGAGCGAGCCTGCTTGCCGGTGTCGCCGCCCCCGACCCCGGCCGAGTCGTCGCTCCCGAAGGCGCTGAACAACACGTTCCAGATCGAACGATTCATCGCCTCGCACATGAGGCTGGTGAGGATCAGCCCAGACGCTCCGACCAACGCGCCGCTGATGATGAGAGCCGAGTTCGAGATCACGAACCCGGTGGAAGCCGCCGCGAGGCCCGAGAAGGAGTTGAGCAGGGCGATCACGACCGGCATGTCGGCGCCGCCGATGGGGATGACCATCAGCACGCCGAGGACCAGGGCCACCGCTCCGATCAGCCAGAACCCGAACATGTCCTGGGAGGCCTGCACCCACACGACCAGTCCGATTGTGCCGATGCCGATCAGCCCGTTCACGAACTGCTGGCCGCGATAGGTGAGGGGGGCGCCCCGCATGATCCCCTGAAGCTTGGCGAAGGCGATGAAGGAGCCGGTGAACGTGAGGGCTCCGATGAGCACCGACAGGATGATCGACACCATGGTCTCGGCCGGGAAGTCGATCCCGTCGGCCCTCACGAACTCGGCCGATGCCACCAGAGCCGATGCGGCACCTCCGAAACCGTTGAACGCGGCCACCAGTTGCGGCATGGCGGTCATCTGGACCCGGATGGCCAGCACTGCGCCCACCGTGCCGCCTATGGCGAGCCCGGCGGCGATGATCCCCCATGAGACGTCGGCGTCGACGAGGGTCACGATCACCGCGAGGAGCATCCCCGCTGCGCCGATGACGTTGCCGGAACGGGCGGTGCGCGGAGACGAGAGCCGCTTCAGCCCCACGATGAACGCGGCGGCGGCGGCGAGATAGAGGATGGCGCGCAGGTTCTCGCTCATGCCTCGTCCTCCTGCCGGGCCTGCGGACGGCGGAACATCCCGAGCATGCGGTCGGTGACCAGGAAC
>CAYXHU010000161.1:0-5133 GCA_964464675.1 uncultured Acidimicrobiia bacterium | reverse complement strand
AGCATGGTCACGGCGGTGAGCACCGCACCGAGCACCAGGTTGAGCACGTATACGGTGTCGGCCGCCTCTTCGACGTCGTCGCGACGCTGGATGATGGCGGCGCCGAGCCCCAGGTCCTTGAACACCGCGAGGTACGTGACGGCGAGCGTGGCGAAGCCGACGATCCCGAAGTCCTCGGGAGTGAGCAGGCGGGCGAGGACCGCCAGCGTGACGAGCACGAGCACCTTGCCCGACGCGAAGGACAGGTAGTTCCACATGACCGCTCTGGCGGCAGTGGTGCCGAGGGCGGTGGCGTCCTCGCGGGGTTCGGTCAGCGCCATGCCGCCTCCCGGGCGGGAGCCTCGTCCCGGACCGCCGCGGAGGCCACGCCCGGTAGGGCGAGGGCGATGCCGGTGAGCAGCCAGTAGGGCCGGGCGAAGTCCATGTGGAGGAACACCGAGGTCAGGTAGTAGCCGACCAGCGACACGCCGATCGCGTAGCAGGTGTTGGCCAGGCGGCGTCGACCGGCGTCCAGCAGCCGGCGCCGGGATCGGGCGGCCGCGGCGAAGGTCCCGGCGGCGAGGGCGCCGAATGCGACGATGCCGAGGACTCCGGTCTCTGCGGCGATCTCCAGGTACAGGTTGTGTGCTTCACGAGCCTTCAGTACCTGCTCGATCCCGGTGCCCCGCGTGTAGTTCAGGTAGTTGTCCGCGAACGTTCCATAGCCGATGCCGGCGAGGGGGTGATCGAGGAACATGCCGACTCCTGCGGCGAGCTCGGAGGTCCTAGCCCGTATGGAGGCGTCGGTGGTGCTCTCCACGGTTCCCACCTGCCCGAGAGTGGTGAGCCGCGCGACGTAGCCGTCGGGGAGGAATGGGAGCGCGACGACCGCGATGACCACGACCGTGACCACCGCCCGCTTCGAGGGCGGGTGCTTCACGAGCATGAGGGCTGCGACGACCAGCAGAGCGACCGCGGCGCCGCGGGAGAACGTGAACAGGATGGCGGCCGTCATCGCCGCCGCTGCGTAGCCGGCCGCCCAGCGCAGGATGCGGGTGCGCTCGGTCCAGAGCCGATCGAGCGCCAGGGGGAGCAGCATGACCAGCAGTTGGCCGTAGTAGTTGGGATCGCCGATGGGGCCCGAGACGCGCACGTCGTCGGTGGTGTCGACGATGTTCTCGACCGACGAGCGGGCGAAGCCGAGGAAGGTCTGGTCGAAGTCCCCGGTGGCGAACTGGTAGGCCGACAGCGTTGCCAGCGCGGCGCCGGAGGCGACCATGACCCAGATCACGCGGCGAAGGTCGGTCGGGCCGCGCAACAGCATGCCGGCGAGCACCGCGAGGACGGCGTCCTTGGAGAGGGACTCGAAGTCGGCGGAGGCCGCGGCGGACCCCCCGGCGGCGAGCAGGGACGCTGCGGCCACGAGCACGAAGCCGCCTGCCAGCACGGCGATGCGAAGCCCGTCGCCGGGCCGCTCCCGGGTGTGGAGCCAGCGTGCCAGGACCCCGAACGCCACCACGATCAGGAGGGGTTGGAAGAGCGACGGTGCGCCGTGCGATTCCGTCGCCACGTTGGCGAGACGCAGCACCGAGAACACGGCCATGACCGGCAGGGCCCACTCGACACGCAGCACGAGCGCCACGGCTCCGGCGGCTGCGGCCGCTCCGATCACCAGCGGCGCCGGATCGAGCGACCCGGCCACCACGAACGCGACGAGCAGCCCGAGGGCCACCGCAGCCGGGATCGCCGCCCGGGGCGCACCGCCGATGCCGTGGCCGGCGGCAGCGGACGACATCTCAGCCTGCCCTGGTGGTGCGCCGCTGGTCGCGATCGGAGCGCAGCGGTGTGATCACTGCGCTGCGCTCCCGGTCGTAGGACGCGAGCCGGGCCTGGAGGCGGTTCGAGGCCGGTCCGGCGGCGAGCCCCCAGAGCAGTGCGACGGCTGCCCCTGCGGCCAGGCCGAGCAGTCCGGCGAGCGCCACGGTCGTCACGAGGCCGCGGCCCGCGGGTGCGTCGGGGACCTCGGCCGCGTCGAGCTGAGAGACGTCGTAGATCTTGTAGAGGTCCACGAACGTCTCGGCGGCGGAGATGCCGATGGTCCCGGACAGGGCCGCGACGACCTCGGGTGTGGGCCCGCGCACGGTGAGCTCGACGACGTTGGCCTCCGGCAGGACCGCGGCCCGAATGGAGTAGTCCTCGAGGATCTGTTCGGACAGCCCGGCGAGCGCGGCGCCCCTGTCGTGGACGGTGCCGCTCGAGAGCACCTCCACGAACGTGCTGACGATGGCCCTGCTGCGGGCATCGTCGAGGGTGCGGATGCTTTCGGCGACGTCGGACGTGCCGGCACCGCCGGCGGGAGAGACCACGTAGGTCGAGGAAGCCTCGTACTGCGGTGTCGCAGTGCCGGCGAGAGCGAAGGCGGCCGTGGCGGCGACCGCGCCGCCGATGAGCACGAGGAACCAGCCTCGCCTGAGCGCCCGGAGCGCAGTGGCCGCGTCCATCAGGCCCTGCTCACTTCGCACCCCGGGCGGCGAGGACCGCAGGGATGGTGCGTACCAGGATCTGCAGGTCGAGCCACAGGGAGCGGCGCTGGACGTAGGCGATGTCGAGCCGGTTGCTGTCGGCGAACTGGGCGACGCCCCTTCCGTACAACTGCCAGAGGCCGGTGATGCCCGGCTTCACGTCGAGCCGCTCGGTTTGCCAGAGGTCGTACTCGTCGGGTTCGAAGTCGTTTGGCCGAGGCCCGACGAGGCTGAGGCGGCCGACGAGCACGTCCCACAGCTGGGGGAGCTCGTCGAGGCTCGTCTTGCGGAGAAGGCGACCCGGGCGGGTGATCCGCGGGTCGTTGGTGATCTTGAAGAGCGGCCACTCCACCTCGTTGAGGTGGCGCAGCTCCCACTTCATCTCCTCGGCGTTCGGGACCATGGTGCGGAACTTGTGCACTGCGATGGCGCGCCCGCCGCGCCCCGATCGGCGCTGCACGAACATCACGGGGGAACGCGGGTCGTCGATCTTGATCGCGAGCGCGATGAGCGACATGATTGGCAGCCACAGCGGCGCGGTCACGAGCACGAGGGCGAGATCGAATGCTCGCTTGGCGAGGTCGTAGCTGCGCCCGGTCAGCATCCGGTGCTCGGGCCGCACGCGGTCCACCCACTCGTAGCCGGACCACAGCACGGGCCGGATGGTGGGCGCGGACATCAGGCGCCTCCGACGGGTTCCGCGACCTGCCGCAGCCTCGGCGCGGGCTGCGGGGCGCCGAGCCGGTGCTCCGCTTCGAGGACCAGCTGTTCGAAGGTCACGGCGTGCTCGGGGAACGTCGCCGATCCGCTGGTGAGGTCGAGGTCGAGGGATCGGGCCGCCTCGCGGATCCGGTTGACGAGCAGCGCGGTGCCGTCGAGCTCGGTCTCCGGGCTGACCACCACGAAGCGGCCGCTCTCGCGGTGCTCGAAGAGCAGGTCGGATCGGCGCAGCTGGTCGGCGATCACACGTGCCAGTCGCCCGTACACGAACCGGCGCCTCAGGGCGCGCTGCAGGTCCTCTGCTGCTCGCGCCGTGGCGATCTCGAGGCCTTCCGGTTTCGGTTCGAGCACCGTGACCGACAGCGGGCGGTCGTGCCGCCGGCTGCGGGCCATCTCGGAGAGGATTTCGTTGGCGGCCCGCGGCCCGTCGAGGTCGAGGGCGGGGCTGTCTCCGAAGGCGACGGCGCCGATGGTTTCGTCGATCTCGTAGAGTCCGACGGCGACCTGCCTCCCGAGGAGGGCGGCGCACGTGAGGAATACGGCCTCGGTGGCGGCCAGGTGGGCATCGAACCCGCTCCCGGTGGTCGCGGTGAGCACGCGGATGGTCGCGTACGAGGCGAGCACCCCGCCCAGGAAGAGCCAGGGCCGGGCTCGCCGGGGCCCTCCGGTGAGGAGGGGAGCGGCGACCGCGGCGACGCCGAGCACGTAGACCCAGGTGGCGATCGCGTCGCCGCCGCCGTCGGCCCGGTCGATCGTGATCGCGCCCGCGAACAGCGCCAGCAGGCCAACGAGCGGACGTCGGATGTGGTGCATCGGCTACTCCCTGGTCATGCCCCGGCCACTACGTCGTGCGTCTGCGCACCACTCAGAGTGGCAGCATACCCCCGGCATCGGTTCTTGCCAACACTCTGAGTAGTCATTTCTGACGCTCCACGTAGCTGTGTGGTACCAGAGGCTTCGGCGGGTTTCCGGGGGGCCTTGACCGCTTCTTGGTAGCATCGCCGCCGTGCTGAAGGTGCGCGACGTGATCGTCGGCCTGGAGCGATTTGCTCCGCAGGCCAAGGCGGCGGAGTGGGATCCGGTCGGGCTCCAGGTGGGGGATACCGATCGGCACGTTCGCCGGGCGGGGGTGTGCCACGAAGTCACCGGTCGCGTGATGGAGGAGATCGCCGAGGACCCCGTCGATCTCCTGGTCTCCTATCACCCGCTCCTGTTCGAGGCCACGACGCGCCTGGTGGCCGGATCTGGACCGGGCGGCCGGGCTCTGCGCCTGGCCGAACTGGGGGCCGCTCTCCTCGTCGCGCACACCAACGCCGACGTGGCGGCGGGGGGAGCGGCGGACGCGATGGCCGACGCACTCGGCCTGGTCGAGCCGACCGGGTTCGGACCCGTCTGGGGGGCCGGATCGGTGAAAGTGACCGCGTTCGTCCCGGCCGCTGCAGCGGATCGTGTCGCAGCGGCGATGGCCGCGGCCGGCGGCGGTGTCATAGGCGAGTACACGGACTGCTCGTTCCGCGTCGTGGGCCTCGGCACCTTCCATGCGCCCGGCCACACCTCGCCGGCGGTGGGGGAGGCCGGCGCGACCACCCGCGCCGAGGAGGTGCGGCTCGAGATGGTCGCACCCGCAGGCCGGCGCGATGCGGTCGTCGCGGCCCTGGTGCACGCCCATCCGTACGAAGAGCCTGCCTTCGACGTCGTCGAGCGTCTCGGCGACGTCGGGTTCGTCGGCCGAATCGGGTCCACGCCTCCCGGCACGACGCTGGCGGCCGTGGCTCGCCGGGTCGGCGGCTCTCTGGGCGGTGTGATTCGGATGGCCGGCGATCCGCAGCGTCCGGTGGCACGTCTCGCCGTGATCCCGGGCTCCGGCGGGAGCCTGCTCCGGGCGGCCGCCGATGCCGGCGCCGATGCGGTG
>CAYXHU010000160.1:0-5153 GCA_964464675.1 uncultured Acidimicrobiia bacterium | reverse complement strand
TGGAACGCGCCGAAGCGATCGAGATCCGGGCCGCATCACTGGAGGACGAGATCCTCACAGTCGTCGACGCCAAGATCGCCGGGTAGGCGGTCTCAGGCCAGGATTGCGAACGCCCCGTAGCCGACGACCCGCCGCGGGTCGCCGACGGTGTCCGCGGACGTGCGCAGGTCGAGCAACTCGACCCTCAGGCCGCGCCGGCGGGCCAGCCGGAGCGCGGCGCGCAGCCCGGTCCTCCCGCAGGCGGCTCCGTACCCGATCTCCTCGGGACGGAGAGCGACGACCGACTCGGCGGTGGCGCGGTCGAGACGCTGTGCGGTGGCCTCGTCGTGGTAGTGGGAGAGGTCGGTGCTCACCACGAGCAGGGCATCACCCAGCACCTCCTCGAGCAGACCGGCGACCGTCTCGTCGCCGACGTCGCCGGTGAGGATCGGCAGGATCTCCGGTTCCCCGAGGGTCGCCTTCAGGTAGGGCAGCTGAACCTCGAGGCAGTGCTCCCGAGCGTACGGCGCGCCGTGCTGTGCCACCGCCTCGTGGCCGACGACCGAAAAGGCCCCGGTCGGGATCCGCCACACGTCGGCCGGCAGTCCGGCCACGCCCGGGAACGCCGTGAAGTGGCTCGGGCCGACGAGCACCACCCGGGGGAACTCCCGGCCGGCGAGCAGCGCGTAGGCGCTCGCCGCAACAGGGCCGGAGTAGACCAGCCCGGCGTGCGGGACGATCAACCCGACCGGTGAGCCGTCGATCGGCGCCGCAGGCGCCGCGGCCAGGTGGCGCTCCACCATCTCGGCGAGCGCCACCGGAGAATCCGCATAGAAGGACCCGGCCACCACAGGGCCGTGCACCCGTTCCATCCCCTCCAAGCCTACGGGACGGGAAATGCCGAGTGGTGCCGTCCCCCGGCGGCTGCGCCGGTAGGGTCACCACCGAGAGGTGGGCATGGGGCGGATCCGGTTGCGAGTCGTGCTTGGGTGCATCCTGGTCGGCATGGTCGCCGTGCCGGGAGCGGAGGCGTCGCACCAGACCAACCGGCGCTTCGGGCCGGAGGGCACGATCGTCGACGCCGACCACGGGGATGACGACGTCGCGGTGGGCGGTGTCGAGAACGACACGCTGCAGGGCCCGACGCGCAACGACACGCTCGACGGAACGTCGGGCAGCGACGACGACGGCGGCAGCGGCCGGGACGCCTGCCCCGCCGGGACCTCCTGTGGACGCGCCGGCGGGTGCCTGCCCCGCTGGGCGGAGGACGAGTCGACCGGGATCGGCACGGCCATGGAAGGAGCCATCGAATCGGTGACCGCCGTGGATCTCACCGGCGACGGCCGGGACGAGGCGGTGGTCGTCCGGATGATCTTCCAGACCACGCGAACCTTCCCGATCGACCTCATCGCCGCCGACGGGACCGGTGGTCTGGAGTGGGCCACGGACCGCCTCTTCGACGGTGCGGTGCCCACGACCCAGCATCCCGTACCGCCGGTGATCGCCGACTTCAACGGCGACGGCGTCGACGACATCTTCATCCCCGATTCCGGCATGGACGCCGATCCGTTTCCCGGCTACCAGAACCAGTTGGTCCTGTCGGTACCAGGGGGCCGGGTGGTGAACGCCACCGACGGACTGCCCCAGCAGCGGGACCAGACCCATCGAGCAGCGGCCGCCGACGTCGATGGGGACGGGGACGTGGACCTCTTCGTCGCCAACCTCGGCGGACAGGGAGGAGAGCCCTCCCAGATCTGGCTGAACGACGGCGACGGCGGCTTCCGAATCGCCGAGGGGTTGCTCCCGCCCGCTCAGGTCGATCTCTTTCAGAACTGGTACACCTCCGTGGGCTTCGTCGACGCCGACGGCGACGGCGACCCCGATCTGGTGCTCGGCCAAGGCGACGCGGCCAAGCACTCCCACGTGCTGCGCAACGACGGCACCGGACGGTTCACCAAGGTGCCGGAGGACCTCCCGACGACGCCGCTGTGGCCCAGCGTCCACGTGCTGTACCTGCAGGCAGTGGAGATCGACGGCGACGGCCTCGACGACCTCGTGCTGGCGCACACCCGCCTCTCCTACGTCGGCCGCTACTTCCAGGTGCTCATCAGCAACGGGGACGGAACCTTCCGCGACGAGACGGCCGCGCGGCTGCCGCAGTCGTCGCTCGACTCGGCGGCATGGCCCCGGTACCTCGTGCCCGTCGACGTCAACTACGACGGGTACCTCGACGTGATCGCCTACCTGCTCGGCGGCCAGCCACTCTTCTACCTGAACGGCGGCGACGGCACGTTCTCGCAATGGGATCCGGGCATCGACCTCTGGGAATGGGCCTTCATGGACGTGAACGGCGACGGCCGGCGGGACATCGTCAACTCGTACTCGGCGAATCCGGGCATTAGCGACTACGAGTTCCACCTGGCGGCGCCGGAGACGGCCTGCCTGGTGCCTTGACCCGCCCGTTCGTCGTCCTGGCCGGGCTGCTCGGGGTGTACCTGCCGGCCCACCCGGCACGGTGGGCCGGCCGGATCCACGGTCGCTACGCCAAGTGGATGCTGGTCGGCTCACTGCAGACCCGCTCCCCGGAGGCGTGACCGTCAGGCCGGCCGGCCGCGCCGCCGGGCGAAGCTCCGCACGTAGAAGCGCTCCCCCCCATGCTCGACGCCGACGAGCTCGCCCGATTCGACCAGGCCATCCACCACCCGCCACGACGCCCCGGTGCGGGCCAGCAGAGCCTCGACCGCCGAAGCCCGCATCGGGTGGACCGCGGTGATGGCGAGCAGGTCGGATGCCGGGTCGCCGCTCGCCGCAAACGCGTCTCCCTCGTACCCGACTAGCAGCTCCACCCGCGGCAGGCGCCGCTCGAATGCCCGGTAGGCGGAGGTCACCACCGACTCGTCCGGGGGCAACGCGTCCCCCGATGCCGGAGGCCGGGTGGGCACCGCGAGGTAGGCGGTGGCGAGCGGGAGCCCGGACAGGAATCCGGCGACGGCGTCCACCGACTCCTCCCCGTCGTTCACCCCGGCGACGAGCATCGTCTCGGAGCACAGCTCCCCGGCATACTCCCCGGCGAACCGGGCCACACCGTCCAGGACTTCGTGCAGGTCCAGGTCCGGGTGAGGCCGGTTCACCCGCCTCCACACCGGCTCGTCCACTGCGTCCACTTTCAGCGACACCCAGTCGGCTTCGGCGAGGTCGCCGCGCACCTCGGGATCCCACACCAGCGAGCCGTTAGAGATCACCGCGACCGGGAATCCGAGCGGCCGCAGCGCCCGGATGGTCTCCCCGAGCTGCACATCCAGGGTGGGCTCGCCGTCGGGGACGATCGTCAGGTAGTCGATCTCCTCACCGCGCTCGCGCACCCGGGAAACATGACTCGCGGCCGCCTCGAACACCTCCTGTGGCGACAGGAACTCCCGGCGGGCGATCTCGCGCTCCGTCGTGAACCCCACCTGGCAGTAGGTGCAGGAGTACGAGCACACCTTCGGGGGGATCGTGTTGATCCCCAGGCTGCGGCCGAGCCGCCGCGACGGGACCGGACCGAAGGTGATCATCTCCCCGACGGTACCCGCCGGGCAGGCCGCCGGCGAAGAGGTACTCCTGCCCTGGCACCCGCGGCGGCGAACGGCTAGCCCTGGAACGAGATGGAGCAGGTTGAGCGCCACGAGGCATGGACGGTGCGCCCGATCGGGGTGGTGCACAGCCCGTTCCGCGGCCACTCCGGCACCCCCGTCCAGCCGGCCCTCGCCGGTGAGGACGCGGTGGGGACGGTCGAGGTCTTCCCCGAGTACGCCGAGGGACTCGCCGACATCGAGGGCTTCGAGCGGATCTGGCTGCTGTGCTGGCTCGACCGGACCGGACCGGTGCGCATGAAGGTGGTCCCGTACCTCGACACGGTCGAGCGCGGGCTGTTCTCGACCAGGGCGCCGTCGCGGCCCAACCCGATCGGGCTCTCGGCGGTCCGCCTGCTGCGACGCGACCAGAACGTCCTGCACGTCGCCGACCTCGACGTGCTCGACGGCACGCCGCTGCTCGACATCAAGCCGTACGCCGCGGAGATCGACGTGTTCCACGTCGAGCGCGGCGGATGGCTGGAAGGCCGGCGCCAGAGGCACTCGGCCGACGATCGTTTCGAGCCCCCGCCGGGCTGACGGTCAGCCGACCACCCGCCCCCGCTTCACCACCGCGGCGACCACGTCGGTGCCGAGCCGGTACGGGAGGTGCACGTGCGAGGGAGCGTCCAGGATCACGAGGTCGCCCAGCGCCCCGGGCCCGACCCAGCCGCGGTCGGCCAACCGGAGCGCCAGAGCGCCCCCGCGTGTCGCCGCCCACAACGCCTCGTCGGCGGTCAGGCCCATCTCCAGGCAGGCGATCGCCATCACCAGCGGCATCGAGGAGACGTACGAGGTCCCCGGGTTGCAGTCCGTCGCCAGGGCCACCGTGACCCCGGCATCCCAGAGCATGCGCCCCGGGGCCTGGGGAGCCCGGAGCGACCAGGATGCCGCCGGGAGCAGCACTGCGACCACTCCTGCGTCCCGGAGCAACGCCGCGTCGGCGGGCGTCACGTGGTCCAGATGGTCGGCACTCGAGGCTCCCACCTCGGCCGCCAGCGCCGCCGCACCCGTGTGGGCGAGCTGCTCGGCGTGCAGCCGCGGCACCAGTCCGTGCGCCAGGCCGGCTTCGAGCACGGTTCGGGCCTCCTCCACCGTGAACACCCCGGCGTCGCAGAAGACGTCGCATCCGGCGGCGAGCGGCGCGCATGCCGGCAGCATCTCCTCCACGACCCGCTCCACGTACTCGGCGCGCCCGACCCCGCGCTCCGGCACGTGGGCGCCCAGGAAGGTGGTCACCACGTCGATCGGGGTCCGCTCTCCCACCTCGAGGGCCGCCTCCAGCATGCGGACCTCGGTCGCGGTGTCGAGGCCGTATCCCGACTTGACCTCCACGGTGGTCGTCCCGGTTCGCAGCATCCGGCGGGCCCTCGCCACGCCCCCGGCGGCCAGCTCCTCCGGGGCCGCCTCCCTGGTGGCCCGGACCGTCGCATGGATGCCGCCGCCGGCCGCCAGGACCTCCTCGTAGCCCTCGCCGCGCAGCCTCCGGGAGAACTCGTCGCCGCGTTCCCCGGCGAACACCATGTGGGTATGGGCATCGACGAAGCCGGGGACGACGGCCCG
>CAYXHU010000159.1:0-5154 GCA_964464675.1 uncultured Acidimicrobiia bacterium | reverse complement strand
GTGTGGCCGGCCCCGGGTCGGTACCGGCGCCGGCGAGCACGATCGTGCCGTCGTCGGAGAACCGATTCGGGGTGGCGGTGAGAGCGGCGGGGCTGCGGGTGTCGGGATGTGCGAGCGGCCGGAGGATGCGGTGGTGGTCGGAGACGGCCGCAACTACATCACCGCGCTCGTCACCGTCGACCCGGAGCAGGCGGCCGAGCACGTGGAGGGTTCCTCCGAGCCATTCCACGAGTCGGAGGCGGTCCGGGCCGAGATCGCCCGGCACATCGACGAGGTGAACCGCACGGTCTCACGGGTCGCCCAGGTGAAGCGGTTCACGATCCTGCCGCGGGAGCTCAGCATCGAGCAGAGCGAGGTGACGGGCACGCTCAAGGTGCGGCGCGCCGTGGTGCTGCACCACTTCGCCGACTTCGTCGAGGCGATGTACGCAGAGTGATGGGAACTCGTACCGGCGGCCGCGCCGTTGCACCCCCCATGCGCCGCCTCTCCGCCCTGCTCGTGGTCGTGCTGGCCGTCGCCGCCTGCACCGGATCGGACGACGATGCCGCATCGCAGGCACCGGGAACCGCTCCCTCGTACGCCGGCACCGACCCCGCCCCCGAGTTCCCCGACGGTCTCGACTGGATCAACACCGACCGTCCGCTCAGCATGGCCGAGCTGCGCGGCAAGGTGGTGCTCCTCGACTTCTGGACGTACGGGTGCATCAACTGCATCCACGTGATCCCCGACCTGAAGCGGCTGGAGGCCGAGTACCCCGGCGAGCTGGTGGTGATCGGGGTGCACAGCGCCAAGTTCGAGAACGAGGCGGACACGGAGCAGATCCGCCGGATCGTGGTCCGCTACGACCTGGAGCACCCGGTGGTGAACGATGCCGACTTCGAGGTGTGGCGCACCTGGGGGGCCCGGGCCTGGCCGACGTTCGCGCTCGTCGATCCGGCCGGCAACGTCGTCGGCGGCCACAGCGGCGAGGGGGTCTACGAGGTCTTCGAGCCGGTGATCGCCTCCCTGGTCGCCGAGTTCGAGGGCCGCGGCCTGCTGGACCGGAGCCCGATCGACGTGAGCCTGGAGAAGGACGGGCTGCCGGATTCGGTGCTGTCGTTCCCCGGCAAGGTGCTGGTCGCCGGCGGCCGGCTGTTCGTCGCCGACACCAATCACCACCGCATCGTGATCGCCGATCCCGAGACCGGCGAGGTGCTCGACGTCGCCGGGGCGGGGGAGCGCGGGTTCGCCGAGGGTGCCTTCGAGTCTGCCCGGTTCGACCAGCCCCAGGGCATGGCGCTGTCTCCGGACGGGACCACGCTGTATGTGGCCGACGTCGGCAATCACTCCGTCAGATCGCTGGACCTGGCCGCTCGCACGGTGGCCACGCTGGCGGGAACCGGCGAGCAGGCCGACGTCTATCCGCCCCGTCCCGGGGTGATCCCCGATGTAGCGCTCTCCTCGCCGTGGGACGTGGCCGTGGAGGCATCCCAGGTGTACGTGGCCATGGCCGGCTCGCACCAGATCTGGGGGATCGACCGCACCACCGGGTTCGCCGGGCCGATCGCCGGCAGCGGCCGCGAAGGGGTGGTGGACGGGGCCGCAGCCCAGGCACAACTCGCACAGCCCAGTGGCCTGGCGCCGGACGGCCGGGGCAGGGTGTATTTCGCCGATTCGGAGTCGAGCACGATCCGGTGGGTCGAGCCGTTCGCGGCCCGCACCGGGCTCCTGGCCGGGAGCGGCGACGGGCTGTTCGATTTCGGGGACGCCGACGGGGTCGGCACCGACGCGCTGCTGCAACACCCGCTCGGCGTGGCCTGGGACGGTGAGTCGGTGTTCGTCGCCGACACCTACAACTCGAAGATCAAACGGATCGACCCCGCCACCGGCGAAGTGACCACGCTGGCCGGAACCGAGCCGGGATGGCGGGACGGGCCCGATCCGCTGTTCGACGAGCCGGGAGGGCTGGCGTTCGCCGACGGCCGGCTGTGGGTGGCCGACACCAACAATCACGCGGTCCGGATGGTCGACCCCGAGACCGGGACGGCGGAGACCCTCGTCCTGTTCGGGATCGAGCGGTTCGAGCCGACGGACGCCTACGGCGGTGACGTGATCGACCTCGACCCGGTGGCGCTGGCGCCGGGGGAGGGGATGCTGACGGTCGACGTCGAGATCCCTGACGGGTTCAAGGTGAACCCGCTGGCCCCCACCTCGGTCACCTGGCTGGTCGAAGGCGAGGCCGTCTCGCTCGCCGAGGACGCCGGGCAGTCCGCACCCGGCCTCGAGTTTCCCCAGTCCGTGCCGGTGACCGTCGGCGACGGCACCGCCACCGTGATCGTCGAGCTGACCGTGTACTACTGCACGGCCGAGGCCGAGGAACTCTGCTACCTGGAACGGGTGCGCCTCCGGCTTCCGGTCGAGACCGCGGCGGACGGGGCGGACGGGGCGACGTTCGGGCACGTCATCCCGCCGCCCCCTGGAGCCTGAGCGGTCAGAGCCCCGGCTTGGCGATCATCGACCAGACGACGACCAGGAGCAGCACGGTCTCTGCCATGGCGACCATGCCGATTCGCCTCGAGCGGGCCTCGCCTGCGGGATCGCCGGCCTCGAGCTCGGCGATGACCTTGCGTCCCTGCGGGCCGTAGAACCCCATGCCGAGCACGGCCCCGACGGCGATGCCGAGGAACCCGAGGCTGATCCAGAGCTGGTCGAACTCCCAGACAGGGTTGTCCACCACCATCCAGACCCCGAACCCGAGCACGATGAGTGAGGCGATCGAGAACACCGTCCCGGCGAACAGCGACTGGTTGGTGAAGCCGATGCGCTCCTCGCGGCTGGCGCCGCCCGCCATCTTGGCCCCGTAGAGCGTGAGCAGCACGGCGCCGCCGACCCACACGATGGCGGCGAGGGTGTGCGCCAGCTTGAGCGATTCGAACTTCGACATCCGGTTCCCTCCTGTTCTTGAGCGGCCGAGAGCATATCCGGATCGCCGGCCCGCTGCACGGGTGCTCTAGCCTGGCCGGGTGACCTTCGTGTACCGGCTCTGCCGTCTTGCCGGACGGTGGCGCGACCGGCATGGCCCACGCCGCGAGCTTCCGCTGCGGGAGCAGCGCGCCGAGATGGATCGCTTCTGGGGACGGGCGCCGGTGGTGCGGGGGACCAGGGTCGATCCGGTCGAGGCGGGGGGCGTGGCTTCGGAGTGGGTGACCGCGCCGCACAGTTCGGCGGGCCGGGCGATCGTCTACCTCCACGGCGGGGCGTACGTCGTCGGGTCGCCGCGCAGCCATCGGGGCCTGGCGGCGCGCCTCTCCGGCGCCTCGGGGGCCTCCGTGCTGGTGCCCGACTACCGGCTGGCACCCGAGCACCCGTTCCCGGGTGCCGTGGACGATGCTGTGGCGGCCTACCGCTGGCTGCTCGACGAGGGTTTCGATCCGGGAAGGGTCGCGCTGGCCGGAGACTCCGCCGGCGGAGGGCTGGCGGTGGCGCTGATGCTGGCCCTGTCCGAGCACGGGTTGCCCCGGCCGGCCGCGGCAGCCCTGTTTGCTCCGTGGTTGGACCTCGGGGTCGTGCGACGGCCGCCGCCCGAGGTTCCCGATCCGTCCCTCACCGACGAGGGCCTCGCGGAGTCGGCCGGGACGTACCTCGCCGGGGCAGACCTGTCCCACCCGCTGGCATCGCCGATCCACGGCGACCTGGGCGCTCTTCCTCCGCTGTTCGTGCAGGTGGGGACCGCCGACCTGCTGCTCGACGACGCCCGCCGGCTCGCGCGAGCGGCGGAGGGCGCCGGGGTCCGATGCGTGCTCGACGAATGGCCGGGCATGCCCCACGTGTTCCAGATGTACGCCCCGGTGAGCCGGTCCGCCCGGCGTGCCGTGCGCCGGGCGGGTGAGTTCCTCGGGGAGCGGACGTCCTGATCGGCGCAGTCGTCTTCGACCTGTTCCACACGCTGGTGGACCCCGAGGAGCACCGCCCTGCCTCCTTCGACCGCATCGGCGAGGCCGCCCGGCTGCTCGGAGTCGAAGCGGGGCCGCTGCGGCGTCACTGGGAGGCCGTCGTCACCGAGGCGGCGACCACCCCGGAGCGCCCGGCGGTGCTCCTCGGCCGCTTCCTTCCGGTACCGCCTTCGGGCGACGTGCTCGACGCCGTGGACGATGCCGTGGGCAGGTACCAGGACATGGCACTCGCCGCGCCGCTTCCCGGCGCCGTGGACGCACTTCGAGTGCTCCGGGCCCGCGGGCTTCGGCTCGGCCTGCTCTCCAATGCTCACGAACGGGACGTGCGGCACTGGGGCGCGTCGCCGCTCGCGGAGTGGTTCGACGCCGCGGTGTTCTCGTGCTTCGCCGGGGTGATGAAGCCCGATCCAGCCGCCTACCGGTCGGTGCTCGGCGAGTTGGGGGTCCCGGCTCCCGACGCGGTGTTCGTCGGCGACGGCAACTCGGGCGAGTTCGCCGGCGCGAGGACCGCCGGGTTCGGCATGGTGGTTGCGGTCACCGGGCCGGCGCTGCGCAGCGGGCTGCGCACCGCAGACGAGCTGGTGTCGATCGTCGCCGAGGCGGATGTTGTGATCGACGAGGTGGCGGCGCTGCCGGGGATGCTCAGGACCTGATCGACGCAGCCGCTGCGGCCCGGATCTCCTCGAGGTCGTCGTCGAACAGGGTGCCCCGCTCGGTGGAGAGGTTGACGAGCAGCTGGGACGGTGGATACGGGCCGTCTTCGGTCAGCAGCTCGAGGACGCCCACCCCGCGGGACAGGTCGTGGGTGCAGTGCTGCTCGCAGCCTCGATAGGGATCCTGGTCGTGCTCCACCCTTGACGCATCGGCGCCGGGCGGTCGGACCTTGAACTCAGAGGCTCAGTCGGATGGGGCTCGCTGCGCTCGCTCGATCCGCTCGGCCTCTCAGTCCCACCCCAGCTGGGTGAGCCGCTCGTCGTCGATCCCGAGGTGGTGGGCCACCTCGTGGAGGACGGTGGCGCGGATCTCCGCCTTGAGCTCCCGGACCGACAGGCCCAGCTCCAGGTGGGGCCCCATGAAGATGACGATACGGTCGGGGAGGTACCCGGAGTAGTCCACGCCTCGATCGAGGAGCGACACCCCCTCGTAGATCCCGAGGATTCCCACACCCTCCGGGTCCTGCCGCTTCGAAGGCCAGTCCTCGACGATCACGTGGAGGTTCTCC
>CAYXHU010000158.1:0-5161 GCA_964464675.1 uncultured Acidimicrobiia bacterium | reverse complement strand
GTGTCGCTTTTCTTCCCCTCCCTTAGGGAGGGGTGGCGCCGGCCCGGAGGGCCGGCGACGGGGAGGGTCTCGCCTCCCCAGCCGGGCGCGTGGCCGCGTTCGTTGGCCGCGAAGATGAGGCGGCTCCGACCCTCCCAGGGCGCCACCTCTCAGGAGGATGCCGCCCCCGCGCAGTCGTAGAGCGTCATCTGGCCGGCCCCGCCGTAGTTGACCGGATCGACAACCTCGCAGAGCGCCGTGGTGACCTGCTCCCACTGCTGGGTGTTGCGGTTGCCTTCGGTGAGCAGGACGAACCGGACCTCTCCGGTTTCGATGTACTCGGCGAGTTCCGCTGCAGTGGGCGTCGGATCGCCGCCGCTGAACCCGCCCATGGCCATGACGGCCTCGCCGGTCTCCAAGATGAGGGGAGCGGCGAGGTTGGCGGAGACGGCGGCGACCATCCAGGTCTCGTCGCCACGGTGCTCCAGCAGGTAGTCGATCAGCCCGTCGCGACTGATGGGAGCACGTGCGGTGGTGCCGGGCGGGGCGGGCCCGCCACCGTCCTGAGAGTCGTCGATGGGCGGTTCGTTGAGCGCCTGGTCGGGCGGCGGCCGTCCGTCGAAGGTGTACCCGGCCGGCGGCAGCGGGCGGCCTGTGGGCGGCAGCCCCGGGCGGTCGGCGGGCCGGTCGCCCGGAGCGTCGAGCGGCGCTCCGTCCTGGGGCCGGTCGTCGGGTCCCGGCGCTGCCGCGGCACTCCGGCCGTTCTCGCCCGGCCCTGCCTTGGGATCGCCCCCCGAGTAGTCGGTTCCGATCGACGAGAGCGCATATGCCGCCGGCCCGGTCAGCACGACGGCGGCGGCGACTGCCGCGGCGGCCACGGCCATCCTCGGCGATGCGGCGGGCCCGTATCGGAGCACGAGCAGGGTCAGAGCAGCCGCGATCCCGAGCACCACGAGCACCGTGCCCAGTCCCGGCAGATAGTCCGGGGTCCGGGCGAGCACCACTCCGGACCAGACGGCGGTGACGAGGACCGTCACCGGAAGCAGCCAGGCAATCGGAGCGGCATCGCGGTATGACTGCCACAGCACGACGGCACCTGCGCCGGCGAGGGCGGCCACCGCCGGGGCGATGGTGAGCGTGTAGTAGGGGTGGAAGACACCTTCCATAAGGCTGAAGGCGGCGTAGTGGGTGACGAAGGCGGTGCCCCACAGCATCCACCCGGCCCGTTGTGGGTCGGTCCTCGGCTGGCCGCGTCGCGTCCACACGCCGACCACCAGCGCCACCGCGGCGACCGGGATGAGCCAGGACACCTGGCCGCCGACCTCGTCGTTGAAGAGGCGCAGCCAGCCTCCTGCTCCGCCGAACGGGTCGTTCGGCCCCATGCCTTCGCCGGTCACCCGGCCGACGCCGTTGTACCCGAACACGTAGTCGAGGAACGACCCGGTGTCGGTCTGCCCGAAGAAGGGGGCGGCGCTGGACGTCTCGGCGAGCAACACCCACCACCCGGCAGAGACCACCGCGGCGGCCCCGGCGCCGGCGAGGTGGAGGAGGCGCCTCGGGAGGGACGTCGGGGCCGCCACCAGGTACACGATGCCGATGGCCGGGATGACCAGCAGCGACTGGGTGGTCTTGGTGAGGAAGGCGAGGCCGACGAGCGCCCCGGAGGCGGCGATCCGCCACCCGCTGCCGGTTCGGGCCGCCGAGTAGGCCAGGGCCAGCGCTCCGGTGACGAGCAGGGTGAGGATGGCGTCCGGGTTGTTGTACCGGAACATGACCACCGCGATCGGGGTGATCGTCATCGCCAGCGCCGCTCCGAGCGCAGCGGCATGCCCGTGCCAGCGGCGCACCGTGCGGTGGAGGACCAGAACGGTGGCCACGCCGGCGACGGCATGGGGGAGCAGCACGCTCCAGGGGCTCAGCCCGAAGATGCGCACCGAGAGGCCGGTCACCCACAACGACAGCGGCGGCTTGTCCACCGAGACGAACGACTCGGTGTCCACCGACCCGAACAGCCAGGCGGTCCAGTCCATCGACCCGCTGTAGGCGGCCGCTGCGTAGTACTCGTTGCCGTAGCCGCTGGCGTCGAGCGCCCACGTGTACAGGCCTGCGGCCAGGAGGGTGACCAGGATCAACCCGGGCCGGGCCCACCGGGGGTCGGCGGCCGGTCCGCGCAACAGGCGAACCAGCCGACCTCCTCGCGTCGCTGCGCTGGACTCGGGTGGTGGTGGCGGTGTGTCGATCGTCCCCATGGCGCAATGTTCGGACGGCCCGGTTCGGCGGGCGCGTGGCGGGTGTTAGGAGTGTATGAGCTACCCAAGGTGCCACCCGGCCCGAGGATGCGGCGCGTAGGGTTCTGGGAGGGGGCGCGGTGCGCCGAGTCTGTCTGGAGCCGGGCGGATGGCATCGACGCGCGGCGAGGAGAGCACGATGGAAGCCCGGCGTTCCCCCAGACCGACCGTTCTCGTGGCTGCAGTGGCGGTGCTTGCCCTCTCCGGGCTCGCCGCCTGGATGGGCTCGATGCGTCAGAGCCCCGAGACGACACCGGTTGCCGCTGCGAGTCCGGTGCAGGCCGTCACCGCGGCGGCAGGGGACTCGCAGTCGGTCTCGATGGCGAACCCGGCTGCGGTGTACTGCACGGATCTCGGGTACGAGTACGAGTTGCGTACCGGCGAGTCCGGCGAGTCGGGCGTGTGTGTCTTCCCGTCTGGCGGCGAGTGCGACGCATGGGACTTCCTGGAGGGCACCTGCGGCGCCGAGTATTCGTACTGCGCGCTGCACGGGTACGAGCAGCGCACCGTGGAAGACGGCGCGGACCTGTTCTCGCCGCGCCACGCGCAGTGTCTTGCCGCAGACGGCTCTGTGGTGGGGTCGGTCACGGAGCTCACCGGCCTGAGCGACAAGGTGGTGAGCGCCGGCTGTGGTACGAGCGGAAGCGTGACGCTCCTTCCGGAGCGGATCGAGCCGGTCGTCGCCGAGCCGACCGATGACGTCCGCGCTCCCTCGTCCTTCAGCTGGCAGAGCTACCAGGGTCAGAACTGGGTCACGCCGGTCAAGGATCAGGTGACGTGCGGGGGCTGCTGGGCTTTCGCCACCCTCGGCGTCACCGAGGCGATGCACAACATCGCCTCCGGGAACCCGGGCCTCGACCTGAACCTGTCCGAGGAGTACATGATCTCGGATTGCTTCTTCGACGGGTCGTGTTGCGGGGGATGGCACGACACAGCGTTCAACTACATCATGACGAGCGGCGTCCCCGACGAGCAGTGCATGCCGTGGGCGTCGGCGAACGGCTGCGGGTGCGATCAGAATGGATGTCCGGGTTCGTGCACCTACCGGACGGGGAGCAACTGCAGCAACCGGACCTGCTCCAACCGCTGCTCCAACTGGTCGAGTCGCCTCACCTCGATCGACGACTACGGGTACGTGTCTCCGAACGCCAATGCGATCAAGCAGGCCGTCGTGGACCGCGGACCACTGGCGGTGGCGATCCGGATCAACGAGGACGGCTACTGGGACAACAACAATGTCTATCGGTGCTCCACCAACTCCACGAGCGTCAACCACGCCGTGGTGATCACCGGCTACAACGACGCCGGCGGCTATTGGATCATCAAGAACTCGTGGGGGACCGGCTGGGGGGACAACGGGTACTTCAAGATGGGGTACGGCGAGTGCATGGTGGAGGAGTACGTGTTCTACGCCGTGGTGGCACCATCTGCCGGCAAGCCCGGTCAACCCCGCAACCTGAGCGCATCGGCCGGGAACCAGCAGGTATCGCTGTCGTGGAACGCTCCGGCTTCCGATGGCGGGGCGGCGATCACGGACTACAAGGTGCAGTACCGCCGGGCGGGATCGAACCAGTGGCAGAGCGTCCAGGACGGCACCTCGACGGCGACATCCGCCACGGTGACCGGCCTGACGAACGGGACTCAGTACCAGTTCCGAGTCGCCGCGGTCAACTCGGCAGGGACGGGAGCATGGTCGGCGACCGCGAGCGCCACCCCCGCCGGCGGTGCCACGGCGCCGAGTGAACCGCGCAATCTGGCGGCCTCGCCGGGGAACTCGCAGGTGTCGCTGTCGTGGAACGCTCCGGCTTCCGACGGCGGGGCTTCCATCAACGATTATGTGGTGCAGTACCGCCGAACTGGTTCCGGCAACTGGCAGACGTTCCAGGACGGCGCGTCGGCTGCGACCTCGGCGACGGTGACCGGGCTGACCAACGGCTCCGAATACGAGTTCCGGGTTGCGGCCAAGAACTCGGCGGGAACCGGCCCGTGGTCCTCGACGGCGAAGGCGACGCCGGCGGGCGGCGACTCGAAACCGGGCCAGCCGCGCGACGTGGCGGCGACTCCGGGTGACCGGGTGGTGCTGTTGTCGTGGAGTCCGCCGGCCAGTGACGGGGGCGCCGCCATCAAGGACTACGTCGTGAAGTACCGCGAGGTGGGCACGACCCGCTGGACTCGGTTCGCCGACGGATGGGGACCGAACACGTCGGCGACGGTTACCGGATTGACCAACGGGGTCACCTACGAGTTCCGGGTGGCGGCCAAGAACCGGATCGGCCGCAGCGCCTTCTCGGCGAAGGCGGCAGCGACGCCATCGGGTGATGTCACCATCTGGAACGACATGTTCGACGAGGCGGTGGTGCTGACCGGCACGTCGGGGAGCGTCACCGGCAGCAACGAGGGCGCCACTGTGGAGGCCAACGAGCCGGATCACGAGCGTCAGGCGTCGAATTCGGTGTGGTGGGAGTGGAAGGCCACCAGTCCGGGGACCGTGGTGTTCAACACGCACGGCTCGGACTTCGACACGGTGCTGGCGGTGTACCGGGGCCGGTACGTGGATTCGCTACGGAAGGTGGAGTCCAACGACGACGTCGGCTACGGATGGGGCGACTACAACTCGGCGGTGTCGTTCGACGTGGTGCGGGGCCGGACGTATCGGATCGCAGTGGACGGCTACGGCACCAACACAGGGAACATCGTCTTGAACTGGTCTCTGGTGAACGGCACGCCGGCCAACGACGCGTGGGCGAATGCGATCGAGCTGGTCGGCTCTGCAGGCACGGTGACCGGCAGCAATGTGAACGCCACGACCGAGCCGGGTGAGGCCACGTACTACTGGGAGGCCGGCAAGACGGTCTGGTGGGGGTGGACGGCGCCGGAGCCGGCTCGGGTGAACA
>CAYXHU010000157.1:0-5184 GCA_964464675.1 uncultured Acidimicrobiia bacterium | reverse complement strand
GATGACGCCCCCGACTCGGCCTGAACCTCGCCAAGGTTCCCGGACAGAGCACTAGGCGCTCACGTCCCTCGCTCGTAGTGGATGTGGCGGGTGTCCTTGGTGCGGTGGGCGGCGTCGTCGAGCACGATCGACCCGTCTTCGAGGTGGAGGATGCCGATCCCGTAGGCGTCCGAGAGGCGGTCGGGGTTGAGGGCGACCGCCGGGGCCCCCTCTGTGTGCACCTTGCCGGCCATGAGGATCACGTGGTCTGCCGACCCCGCATCGGCGACGTCGTGGGTGGTGAGCACCACAGTGGTCTTCCTCTCGAGCTCCTCTGCGATGA
Organism: uncultured Acidimicrobiia bacterium; assembly: GCA_964464675.1. Lineage (GTDB taxonomy): Bacteria > Actinomycetota > Acidimicrobiia > Spongiisociales > UBA11373 > CAYXHU01. Next base: position 4,862 of record CAYXHU010000157.1, on the reverse strand, counting down.
CCCGACGGATCATCTCCGTGGACACCAGATCGAGACCGGTGATCGGCTCGTCGAGCAGGAGGAGATCGGCATGCTGCACCAGGCCCTGGGCGACGAAGACTCGCTGGCGTTGCCCGCCCGACAGCTCGGTGAGGTGGCGGCCGGCGAGGCCTTCGATGCCGAGCCGTTCGAGGGCGTGGCGGCAGGCACCGCGGTCGTCGCGGGTCATCGGCCGGAGTGGTCCGGTGTCGGCGTAGCGGCCCATCAGCACGGTCTCGCCGACCGTGATCGGCATGACCTCGTTGACCTTCGTGGACTGGAGCACGTAGGCGATCCGGCGCCGTGCCTCTGCAGGAGTGGTGCCGAGCACCTGAATGCTGCCCCGGCGCGGAGCGAGCAGGCCGGCGAGTGCGCTCAACAGCGTGGACTTCCCCGAGCCGTTCGGTCCGATGACCGCGGTGAGGCGGCCATCGGGGATCGTGAAGTCCGACTCGGCGACTGCCACGTGGCCGTCGTAGCCGAGGACCACCCCGCTGCCGCAGGCCGCCATGGCGCTGCAGTCGTGGTGGTGCTGGTGGCGGCGTCCCCCATGGTGGTGGACGCGGCCTCCGTGCCGGTCGGCTCCCCTCACTCGGCGGTGCACGACGGGCACCTTCCCTCGATGTCGATGCGATGCCCGGCGGCGGCGAATCCGGCGCGCTCGGCGATCGCGATGATGATGCTCTCGACCCGGAGCTCGAGGTCGGCCGGGATCGTGACGTCGACGACGGCTCCGCAGCCGATGCACACCAGGTGGTGGTGGTGCTCCCCGGTGACCGATTCGGTGAGCTCGTATCGGGCGACGCCGTCGGCGGCGTGCTCGCGGGCGATCACGCGGGCATCTTCGAGCACGCTGAGGGTGCGGTAGAGCGAGGAGAGCGGCACCTCAGGCCGTAGATCCTCGTGGAGCTCCGCCGCAGAGCGAGGACCGTCGGCGTGCTCGAGCGCCTCGACGACCAGCCGTCGGGCCGCGGTGTAGCGGATTCCCTGTTCGGCGAGGCGCTCCCCGACGGTCGCCAGGGCGTCGTTGCTTCGGTACTGCGGTGTGGGCATCCGGTTGATATACTACTACTGAGAGTCATTCTCATTTTGAGGCTTGTTCGCAAAGGAAGAGGGAGAACCCCCGTGCTGCGAAGAATCTCCGCTCTCGTGCTGGCCGTGCTCGTCGTGGCCACGGCGTGTGGCTCGGACGACGACTCGGCCGACGATCGACCGCTCGTGGTGGTGACCACCACCATCCTCGGCGACATCACGGCCAATGTGGCCGGCGACGAGGCGGACGTGGAAGTCCTCATGCCCATCGGGGCCGATCCCCACAGCTACGAGGCCTCGGCCCGGCAGGGCGCCCGGCTGCGCGAGGCGGACCTGATCGTCGCCAACGGGGTCGAGCTCGAAGAAGGACTGCTCGACATCATCGCCGAAGCGGAGGGCGAGGGGGTGGCCGTGCTCCGGGTCGGCGACCTCCTCGACCCCAAGCCCTTCGTGGCCCCAGATGCGCATGACCACGGCGAGGAGGGCGAAGACGGCCACGAGGATGAGGGCGAAGAGGCTCACGAGCACGAGAGCGGGCTCGACGCCCACGTCTGGATGGACCCGATCCGGATGGTGGAGGCCGCCGGGCTGATCGGCGAGGCGCTTCGGCCTTCCCTCGGCGACGACGTGCTCGAGCGGGCCGCTGCGTACCAGGAGGAGCTCCGGACCTTGTCCGACGAGATCCAGGCGGCCATCGACACGATCCCGCCCGAGCGAAGGGTGCTCATCACCAACCACTTCGCATACGGCTATTACGCCGAGCGGTACGGCCTGGAGATCCTGGGGACGGTGATCCCGGCGGCCACGACCGAGGCCGAGACCAGCGCGGCCGAGTTCGCCGAACTCGTGGAGCTCATCGAACGGGAACGGGTTCCGGCCATCTTCGGCTCGACCACCGAGCCGGCCACCCTGGCGGAGGCCATCGCCGCCGAGGTGGGCTTCGACGTGGAGGTGATCAAGCTCTACACCGGCTCGCTGGGCGAGGAGGGCTCGGGCGCCGAGACCTACGTGGCGATGATGAGCGACAGCACGCGGCGGATCGTCGAGGCGCTCGCCGGTTGATCGGCGCCCCTAGTCTGGGCTGAGGCCGAGGAGGTTCGAGTGGACTGGATCATCGAGCCGTTCTCCCAGCCCTTCATGCAGCGGGTGATGCTCGGTGGGGCGCTCACGGTGGTCACCGCTGCCCTGGTGGGCACCTGGGTAGTGCTGCGCGGCCTGTCGTTCATGGGCGACGCGGTGGCCCACGGGGTCACCCCGGGGATCGCCATCGCCTTCGCGGTGGGCTTCGACCTCACGCTCGGAGCGATCGGCGCGGCGATCGTCATGGTGGGGGGGATCAACCTGGTGCACCGCCGCGCCCGGCTCCGCGAGGACGTCGGGATCGGTCTGCTCTTCGTGGGCATGCTCGCCCTGGGCGTGATCATCATGTCCCGGCTCCCCGGCTTCACCGGGAGCCTCGCCGACATCCTCTTCGGCGACGCCCTGGCGATCGGGTGGGACGACGTGGTCGTCCAGGGCATCGCCGCAGGGATCACGCTCGTCGTCGTGCTCGGTTTCTACCGGTCCTTCCTCGTCCTCTCCTTCAACGAGGCGAAAGCCAGCATGCTCGGCCTCCATCCCGGCCTGGCGAACTTCGTGATGCTCGCACTGCTGACGGGGGTGATCGTCACCGCGTTCCGCACGGTGGGGACCTTGCTCGTCTTCGCGCTCATCGTCGCCCCGCCGGCAACCGCGTCGCTCATCGTGCGGAGGGTGCCGACCATGATGGTGACCGCCTCGGTGCTGGGAGTGGTGTCGGTCGCCGCCGGCCTGCTCATCTCCTGGCATGCCGACACCGCGGCCGGGGCCACGATCGCCGGATTCTCGGTGGCGCTGTTCTTCGTCGTGATGCTGCTGCGCGACCTCGCCGTTGCCCTGCGCGCCCCGTGACGGCGGCGGCCGGGTACCCTGCCGGGACGATGCACCGCCTCTCCGCCCTCGTCGTCGGGCTCGCCCTCGCCGCATCGGCCTGCGCCTACGAGAGCGCGGGGACCACGACCACCACCGAGGCGGCCGACGACGCCGATGCACCGGCGACCGGACCCTCGGAGATCGTGATGTTGGAGCAGCGCGCCGAGGGCACGGCTCTCGTCGTGGAATCCGTCACCCTCCCCGATGCCGGCTGGGTCGTGCTCCAGGCCGACGAAGGCGGGGCTCCGGGAGAGGTGATCGGCGTGAGCGACCTCCTCACCGGAGGCACCACCCTTGCCGTGCCGGTGGCATTCTTCCTGCCGCTCGAGGACGACTCGGTGGTGCATGCCACCCTCCATGTGGACATGGACCGGGATGGACGTTTCACCTATGAGCCGCCCGACGACTTCATCGACCTGCCGGCCACACAGACCGACGGGTCACCGGCCACCGCGACGGCCTTCCTGGAGCTCCTGCCGCCGCTCAGCCCCGGGGCGGTGGCGATCGACGAGCAACGCACCGACGGCAGCACCCTGCTCGTCGGCGGCGTGAGCCTCCCGGCCCCCGGGTTCGTGGCCGTGCAGCGCAACGAGGCCGGCGAGCCCGGCACGGTGCTCGGGGCTTCCGAACTGCTTCCCGCAGGTGATGCGGCCGATCGGCTCATCGAACTCGACACCCCGCTGTCTTCCACCGGTCTCGTGTTCGTCGTCGCCTACGTGGACCGGGACGAGGACGGCGAACTGAGCGCCGTGGGCGAGCCCGGAGGCGACGAGATCGCGGTGTCGGCGGGAGGTGAGCCGGCGGTGGCGTCGGCGGTGATCACCGTCGTCCCGCTCGGTCCGGCGGCCGTGACGTTCGACGATCAGGAGGGCGACGGCACCGTGATCACCGTCGCCTCGCTCACCCTGCCGTCGGCCGGGTGGATGGTGCTCCTCGCCGACGACGGCGGCAGCCCGGGCGAGAGGGTCGGCCTCTCGCCGCGGTTCCCGGCAGGCACCTCAACCGACTACCAGTTCGTCCTCGACGAGCCCCTCGCCGAGGACGCGGTGCTGTGGATCCAGGTCCGGATCGACTTCGACGACGACGGGCGCCTCACCGAGGCAGATCCGCAGGGCCTCGACGAGGCCGGGAACCCGATACGGCTCTCCGCCGAGTACACGTTCGTCGAGGAGGACGAGGAGGAAGACGGCGGTGACGGCGGCTGAGCGGCGATCGTGAGCCGCGGGATCGTCGCACGTGTCGCGGCCCGCTGGGCGAGCCTGCCCATCGCGTTCCGGGCGCTCAATGCCGGCCTGCTCGTGCTGGCCGGGACCATGGTGGGCATAGCGCTGTGGGTGGCCCTCGACGAGGACGCCCCACAGTGGGCGGAGACTCTCACCGGAGCTCTGGGCTGGGCGGCGCTCGCCCTGGTGGTCGTGCTCCTGCTGCAGGGGAGGCGGCGGCGTTCCCGGTAGCGTGAGCAGATGAGCGACCGCTACCTCGCCGACTACGTCCTCCCCTTGGACGACGACTTCTCCATACACGCTCCCGGGTTCGTCGACGTGGCCGACGGCCGGGTGACCGCCGTGGGCGGTGCCGAGAACGCACCTCCCCGGCCGGAGGTCCGTGTCCACCGGCTCGACGGTGTCCTGATGCCCGGCCTCGTGAACGGCCATGCCCACTCGGCGATGACCGTGTTGCGCGGCGCCGGCGAGGGGCTGCCCCTGGATCGCTGGCTCACCGAGGTCATCTGGCCGCGCGAGGCGAGGATGACCCCGGACGATGCCAGGGCCGGGATGGTGGTCGGTGCCGCCGAGATGCTGCTCGGCGGGGTCACCACCACCAACGAGATGTACTTCTTCGCCGACGCCGTGGCCGAGGGC
>CAYXHU010000156.1:0-5196 GCA_964464675.1 uncultured Acidimicrobiia bacterium | reverse complement strand
CGAGCCGAGGCGGACCAGGCCGGCCCGCAGGTCGCCGTCGATGTCGACCATGAGCGCCGAGAAGCCTTCCTGCAGCATGGCCGCCCAGCGCCGCTTACCCTCGGCGAGCATCTTCAGGCGGTGCTCGGCGTCGCCGTCGGCCTCCGCCGAAGCCAGCTGCCGGGCCACCGCTTCGGCTCCGTCGAGCGCGGCGAGTTCGATCCTCCGGCGCGCCGGGCCGACGAGCAGCCGTCGCAGCTGGCCGGCGACCCCCCCGATGCCCGAGTCGGGGGCCGGGGCGAGCGGCAGAGCGACGGGGATCACGGGAGCGGCGATGTCCGCCTCCCGAAGGGCACGGGAGGTGGCGGCCGCCACGTTGCGCCACTCGGGATGGATGTCCACCTTGGTGAGGACGACGACTGCCTGAAGCCCCTCCGAGGCGGCGGAGGCGAGCATCCGGAGAGCGTCCGCCGCAGGGGGCGAGCCGGCATCGAGGGCCAAGACGACGGCATCCGCCGACGGGAGGATGCCGGTGAGCGCGCCCACGAGGCCGGGATGGAGGCCGCCGCTGCCCGGAGTGTCCACGAGTGCGAGGCCTTCCCCGAGGAGTGGCGACGGGACGGCGACCTCGGCGACCTCGACGCTGCGTTCGTTGGCCGGGTTCCCGCGTTCGGTGAGCCACTCCGGCAGCTCCTGACGGGCGACGGCCCGGGTCTCTCCGGGTGGGTCGTCGGCGAGCCGCACGGCCGCCGCCTCGTCACGCCCGTACCGCACCATGGTGACCACCGTGGTCGCGTCGATCGGGTCGGCGGGGCATGCGTCGGTCCCGGCGAGGGCGTTCACCAGGGAGCTCTTCCCGGCACCGTGATCGCCCGCAACCACCGCAACCGAGACGGTGCGGGAGACCCTTCTCGCTGCCGCGGCGGCCCGGCGCTGCAGATCGGGGCGGCCGGCGCGGCCGGCGAGCGCCGCGGCGCGCGCCGCGAGCAGCTGCGCCTGCCCGCCGGGCTGCGAACCGCGGGTGGAATCGGGTTGCATCGCGATTCCCGTTCGAGAAGGCCTCGTGGAGTAAGTTACCTCAGGGGGCGTGGAGGAGGCCGGATGCGGTACGCGGTCGGCGTGGATCTGGGCACCACCCACACCGGCGCGGCGGTGGTTCGAACCGCCGGTCCGGAGATCTTCGAGCTCGGCACCGACCGGGCCGTGGTCCCCAGCGTGGTGGCGCTCGCCGACGGAGCCCCGATCAGCGGTGATGCCGCCGAGCGCCACGCACTCGACGACCCGGCCTCGGCGGCCAGGGAGTTCAAGCGGCGCCTCGGCGATCCGACGCCCTTCCTGCTTTCCGGGGTGCCCTACGGCGCCGAGACTCTCATGGGCACGCTGCTGCGCGACGTGCTCGCCGTCGTCGCCGCCGAGATGGGCGGCCCGCCGCACACCGTGGCGCTCACCCACCCCGCTGCCTACGGCGCCTACAAGCTCGACATGGTGCGCGAGGCCGCCCGGGTCGCCGGGGTCGGCGAACCGCTCTTGATGAGCGAGCCGGAGGCGGCGGCCGTCGAGTACGCCGCCACCCGGGATCTCGCCGGCGGAGCCGTCGCCCTCGTCTACGACCTGGGGGGCGGGACCTTCGACGTCTCGCTCGTGGTGCGTCGCGGCGCCGCCTTCGAGCCGGTGGGCGCCCCGGGGGGCTTGGAACGGTTCGGGGGCGCCGACGTGGACCGCGCCGTGCTGGGGCACGTCCGCACCCTGCACCCGGACGTGTTCGAGCACCTCGATTCGGCACGGGCGGAGGTGCGGCGCGACCTGGCCCGGCTGACGTGGGAATGCCGGCGCGCCAAGGAGGCGCTGTCGTTCGACACCGCAGCGACGATCCCGCTCCGGGTCGGAGGGTTCGCCGCCGACGTGAGGGTCACCCGCGCCGAGTTGGAGGCGATGGTGCGTCCCCGCCTCGAGGACACGCTGGCCGCCGCCGAGCGGGTGCTGCGCGGCGCCGAGCTAGACTGGGAGGGCGTGGCGGCGGTGCTGCTCGTCGGGGGCGCGAGCCGCATGCCGCTGGTCGCCGAGTGGCTGACCAGGGCGACCGGGCGGCCCGTCGCGGTCGATGCCCATCCCAAGCACGCCGTGGCTCTCGGGGCGGCGCGGACGGCGGCCGCCGGGGTGCCTCCGGCCGTTCCGGACCCGGCAGCGCCGGGATCCGGGACCGTGCCCTGGTCCGACGTGCAGGCCGCCCTCGAGCAGCTGCGCCGGGAGGAACGGTGACCGACGCCTCCAGCCCGATGAAGTCGGTGGCCGCCCGCGGCTACGAGGCCGTGGAGCGGGTCGCCGAGGGGACCTTCGGCGTGGTTTACCGGGCGCGCCAGGGGTCGGTGGGGCGCGAGGTCGCCGTGAAGGTCATCAAGCCCGAATGGACCGACCATCCTGAGTTCGCGGCGCGCTTCGAGGCCGAGGCCCAGCTGGTGGCCCGGCTCGAGCACCCCCACATCGTGCCGCTCTACGACTTCTGGCGCGACGAGGCGGGCGCCTACCTTGCGATGCGCTGGATGCCGGGCGGGAGCGTCGGGGACGCGCTGCGGCGGGGCCCGTTCCGGCCCCAGGCGGCCGTGCGGATCGTCGAGCAGGTCGCCGACGCCCTCGATGCCGCCCACCGGCGCGGGGTGATCCATCGCGACCTGAAGCCCGGCAACGTGCTGCTCGACCGTGAGGACAACGCCTACCTCACCGACTTCGGCATCGCCAAGAACGTGGACGCCGCCCAGACGCTGACCTCGACCGCCGCCCCGGGGACTCCGGCGACGATGGCCCCGGAGCAGATCCGCGGCGAGGCTGCCGATGCCCGGACCGACGTGTACGCGCTGGGCCTGCTGGCGTGGGAGCTGCTGGCGGGCGAGCACCCCTGGCAGGGGGAGGCGCTCCACGTGCTCCTCGACCGGCAGCTGCGCGAGCCGCTGCCGCCCCTGCGCGCCCGGCTCGCCTGGATGCCGGAGGCGGTCGATGAGGTCCTCGGCGTCGCCACGGCCAAGGAGCGAGAGGCCCGGTATCCGTCGGCCGGGCAGTTCGCCGCCGCCTTGCGGGCGGCGCTGGCAGGTGAGGAGCCGGCCGCCGTGCCGGCCGCGGCCGAGCCAGCGGCGGCGCCGGTGACCCGGCCGGCCCCCGACAACCCCTACAAGGGCCTGCGGGCATTCCAGGAGCGGGATGCCGACGACTTCTTCGGCAGGGACGACCTGGTCGGGGAGGTCCTCGACCGGCTGCGCCGCCCGTTCCCGGACGGGCGCTTCGTCGCCGTCGTGGGGCCGTCCGGGAGCGGCAAGTCGAGCCTGGTGAGGGCCGGGGTGGTCCCGGCGCTGCGGAGCGGGGCGATCCTCGGGTCGGAGCGCTGGAGGATCGCCGACCTGATCCCTGGCTCGCACCCGCTGGAGGAGGTCGAGGCGGTGCTGCTTCGCCTCGCCGACAACCCGCCGGCCAGCCTGCTGGAGGTGCTCGAAGCCGACGAGCGCGGCCTGGCCCGTGCCGTGAAGCGGGTCCTGCCCGAGGACGATGAGGAGTTGGTGCTCGTCGTCGACCAGTTCGAGGAGCTTTTCACGCTGGTGGGCGACCCGGAGGTGCGGGCACTGGTGCTCGACGCCATCGTCGAGGCGACCGCAGACCCGCGCAGCCGCCTGCGGGTGATCGTGACGTTGCGGGCCGACTTCTTCGACAGGCCGCTCGGCTACGCCCGGTTCGGGGAGCTGCTGCGGCGCAACCTGGTGACGGTGGTGCCGATGTCGGCTGCCGGGCTGGAGCGCGCCGTGGTGGGGCCTGCGGAGCGCGTCGGCGTGGAGATCGAGCATTCCCTGGTGACCCGCATCGTCGCCGACGTCGCCGACCAGCCGGGGGCCCTGCCGCTCCTCCAGTACGCCCTCACCGAGATGTACGACCGGCGCACCTCGGACGTGATCGGAGCCTCCGCCTACGACGAGATCGGCGGGGTGGCCGGCGCGCTGACCCGCCGGGCCGAGCAGATCGAGCGCGGCCTGGAGCCGGGCGAGCAGGACGCGGCCCGCCAAGTGTTCCTCCGGCTCGTCACGCTCGGCGAAGGCACCGAGGACACCCGGCGCCGGGTGAAACGCTCTGAGCTGGAGGGCCTGGGCGGCGGCGTCGAGACGGTGCTGGAGCGCTTCGGCTCGTTCCGGCTCCTCTCATTCGACCGCGACCCGGTGTCGCTCGAGCCGACGGTGGAGATCGCCCACGAGGCCCTGCTCCGGCGATGGCCGAGGCTCAAGGACTGGATCGAGGAGAGCCGCGACGACCTGAGGTCGCACCGCCGCCTGGCCCAGATGACCGCCGAGTGGGAAGGCTCCGAGCGTGATCCCGGATATCTGCTCGGCGGAGTCCGGCTCGCCGAACTCGACGACTGGGAGCGGCGCACCGACATGTCGCTCGCCCGGATCGAACTCGACTACCTTGAGCAGAGCCGGGAGGCCGCCGCCGAGGCGCGCCGCCGTGAGGAGGAGCGGGCGGCCCGCGAGCTCTCGTTGGAGCGCAGGGCCAGGACCCGGCTGCGGGTGCTCCTCGTCGTCATGACGGTCGCCGCGGTCGTGGCGACCGGCCTCGGGGTGTTCGCCGTGGGGGAGAGCCGGGATGCCCAGAGGCAGGCCCGCCTGTCCCGTTCGAGGGAGCTGGCGGTGGCCGCCTTGGACAAGATCGATGAGGACCCGGAGCTGGCGGTGCTGCTCGCCGTCGAGGCTGTCGAGGTGCGTGCCGAAGCAGGCGAGGAGGTTCCGGCGGAGGCCGTCGATGCCCTGCATCGCTCCCTGGCGTCGCTGCGCATCGTGTTCCGCTCCGACGCAGTGGCCGCCGCGTTCTCCGGGGACGGCACGGTCGTCGCCCTGCTCGGCGGCGGCGAGATCACGCTCGCCGACCGCGACGGCGTCGAGTTCCGCACGCTGACCGCACCGGAGAGTGCCGCGTCGCTGGCTCTCGACGCGTCGGGATCGCGCATCGCCGTGGGCACCGAGGAGGGCGCCGTCGTGTTGATCGATGTCGCCTCCGCGGCTGAGATGGCCGCGCCCGAGGCGTTCGCCGAAGCTCACGAGGGGCGGATCGGCCGGATCGCCTTCGCCGCCGGGGACGCGCTGCTGGTCACCAGCAGCGACGACGGCAGGGTGCGCCTCTGGGACCTAGGGTCCGGCGAGCGGCTGGTGTCGGAGGCGCACAGCGGCGACTCGGTGGGCGCTGCGG
>CAYXHU010000155.1:0-5209 GCA_964464675.1 uncultured Acidimicrobiia bacterium | reverse complement strand
GAAATTAGATGTGGGTCTTCAACGGCCTTATACCGCCGGACTTCATCGGCACGGCTACCGAAGACCAGCTCCAGTTCCCGTACCTGAACCTGTGGGGCTTCCCCGAGAAGCTGCACCACGACATGGAGACCAAGGGCAAGATCGAGGGCCTCGGCGTCTCGCCGGGTGTGATCGAAGGCACCGCCAAGGTGGTGTTCACCCCGGCCGAGTTCGACCAGGTCAAGGGCGGCGACATCCTGGTGTGCCAGATGACCAACCCGGCGTGGACGCCGCTGTTCGCCATCATCAGCGGCATCGTCTGCGACGCGGGCGGCATGGTGGCGCATCCGGCCGTGATGGCCCGCGAGTTCGGCATCCCGGGGGTCACCGGGACCGCCATCGCCACGCGGGAGATCAAGACCGGTGATCACATCAGGGTCAACGGTTCCGACGGCGTCGTCGAGATCCTCGGCTGACCATGGACCAGCCGCGCAGACTGCAGGCTCCTCCGCTGGAGAGGGAGATCCTCTCCGAGCGGGTCAAGGACCGCATTCTGACGTGGATTCTGACGGGAGAGCTGGCGCCCGGGTCTCGCATCGTCGAGACCCGGGTGGCCCGCCAGCTCGGGATGAGCCAGGCGCCGGTGCGCGAGGCGCTGCGCGACCTGGCGACGCTCGGGTTCGTAGAGGTGCGCCCCTACCGGGGCGCCAGGGTGCGCCGGCCCACCAAGCACGAGCTGACGGAGGCGATCGAGGTTCGTGCCGAGCTCGAGGCACTGGCCGGCAGGCTGGCGGCGACCCGCCGCAGCGAAGACTGCCTGCGGGAACTCGAGCTGCTGTACGCGGAGATGCGGGAGGCGGCCGACAGGGGCAACCCGCACGATCACGCCGTGAAGAACACCGCCTTTCACGCCCGCATCGTGAAGGCGACCCAGAACGGCACGCTGGAACGCATCTGGTCGATGCTCGAGCCGTTCTCGCGTACCTACATCACCGCCTCGGTCCCGGGGATCGACCTCCACTGGCTGGCCGACCGGCACCAGGCGATCATCGACGCCATCAGAGACGGCGACCCGGATCGTGCCGCCGAGACGATGCGGATGCACGCTGCGGAGGCCGCCGAGCTCATCGAAGGGGTGGCCGACGAGGATTGACGGTTCGAGCGCGCCCGAACCGATGAGGATGCGGGCCCGCCGAAGGCTGTGAGCGCACGATGCCCCGAGCCGGCGGGTCGGAATGACAGAGCAACGACACGACCACGAGGAGCAGGCATGGCAACGCTGACAGAGGAGATGGCCGCCGGTCCGGCGAGGATCCGGATCGACGTCGTGGGCTCCGAGGTCCCCGAACACGTCCTGGTGGACATGAACTTCCTCAACTACCGCCTGGCCGACGTCACACTCGAGCCGGAGGTTTCCCTCTCGGATCCGGACATCCTGTGGAACAAGGACGCACCGACCACCGCGGTGTCCTGGGACGGCCGGATGATGCGGTTCGACGGTGAGTGGGCCGAGGGGCCGATCCAGAAAGCGATCGTGACGGTGCTCGCCCTGCGCATGGAAGCCGCCGGCCTGCACCCGTTCCATTCCTCTGCGGTGCGCTATCGCGACAAGACCGTCCTGTTCCTGGGCGGCGAGTCGAACCACGGCAAGAGCATGGGCCAGATCGAGGCCTGCCGCCGCGGCGGGGGCCTGATCTCCACGGAGACCACCGTGATCGACGAAGACGGGGTCGCCGTCATGGGATCGAAGACGGTGTTCATCAAGTCGCGAGCCAAGGGCACCGAGCGGGCCGACAAGGCCGCCCCCGAGCGCGGCGCGCAGATCTTCTTCGGCGACGAGATGCCGACCTGGGAGGAGTACCCCGACCCCAGCAACGTGGACGTCGTGCTGGTGCCGGCGATCGACGGGAATTTCGAGCCGAGCCTGGCGGAGATGATCCCCTTCGAGCGCCAGTTCCAGACGCTCCACTCGGTGCAGAACTACTTCCTGCTCAACGAACTGCTGGCTCCCGGGCTGCCCATGCCGATCGTGGACACCGAGGAGCTCCGCCTGGCGAGGGCCGAGTTCGTCCGGCGATTCTGCACCCGTCCCTACTACTTCATCCGCGCCGCGACACCCCAGGTGTTGATGGACGAGGCGGACAAGGTCATCTGAGGAGGCAATCGTGACACGTGTTCCTGCGCAGCGGAGAGGCCCGGGCTGATGCGGGAATTCGCCTATGCCCGGCCGACGACCGTCGCCGAGGCGGTCGGGCTGCTCGAGCAGCACGGAGACGGCGCCCACCTGCTCGCGGGGGGAACCGATCTCGTGATCGCGTTGCGCGAAGGCTGGGCAACCCCCGACGTCGTCGTCGACCTCAAGCGCGTCGCCGAGCTGAAGCCCGAGATCCGCACCGAGGACGGGAAGATCGTGATCACCGCCGGGACGGTCATGGACGACGTCGTGGCCGACGAGCGGGTCCAGGAGCACCTCCCGGCCCTGGTCGAGGCGGCCGAGGTGGTGGGATCCGTGCAGATCCGCAACCGGGCGACGCTCGCCGGCAACATCTGCAACTGCTCGCCGGCCGCCGACACGGCTCCGCCGCTGCTGGTGTACGACGCGACGGTCGTCGTGGCCGGCCCGGACGGGGAGCGGCGGGTGCCCATCGACGACTTCATCCTCGGGCCGAACAAGACGGCGCTCGGCCGCGCCGAGCTGGTGACCGCGATCGAGGTCCCGCTGCCGCGGCGCCGGATGGGCTCGGCGTACGTGCGCCGCACCCGCCGCAAGGGCACCGATCTGGCCTCGATCACGCTGTGCTGCGCGGTCGACGAGACGGGTACCACCCGGCTCGCCTACGGGAGCGTCGGACCTCGCCCCTTCCTGGTACTGGACGAGAGCGGCGTGCTCGCGGACCCGAACACGCCGGAGGAGGAGAAGGCGCCGCTCCTCGACCGGATGTTCCACCAGGCCAGCCCGTCGCCCCGTTCGATGCGCTCCGGGCCGGAGTACCGTCTCGCCATGTTGCGGGTGCTCGGCGCCAGGGCGCTGCAGACCGCCATCGAACGGTGCGAGAGCGGCGAGGGGGTTTCCCGATGAGGCAGACGATCGAACTCACCGTCAACGGGCGTCCGCTCCAGATCGAGGTCGCGGTGCACCACACCCTCCTCGACGTGCTGCGCGACGACCTGGGGCTCACCGGGACCAAGGAGTGCTGTGTCGAGGGGGAGTGCGGCACGTGCACGGTCGTGATGGACGGCCGGGCGGTGTGCTCCTGCCTGGTGCTGGCCGTCGAAGCCGACGGGAGCGAGATCACCACGGTCGAGGGCCTGGCCGAGGACGGGGAGCTGAGCCCACTGCAGCGGGCCTTCCTCGACAAGGCCGCCCCGCAGTGCGGGTTCTGCATCCCGGGGCAGCTGATGTCGGCCCACGCGCTGCTGCTGCACAACCCGCACCCCACACTGGACGAGGTGCACGAGGCGCTCGGCGGGAACCTGTGCCGCTGTGCCGGGTATCAGCAGATCACCGAGGCGGTTCTCCAGGCCGCCGGCGCGGAGGAGGCACGATGAACGGCCATCCGGTGGGCAGTTCCCCGCATCGCGGCGGCGGCTACGCCCGGGTCACCGGCCGCTACCAGTACCTGGCGGATCTCGACATCCCCGGGGCGCTGCACGTCAAGCTGGTGAAGCTGGACTGTGCCCGGGCCCGCATCCTCTCCATCGACACGAGCGCCGCCGAGCAGGTGCCGGGCGTGCGGCTGGTGATGACCGCCGACGACCTGCCGCAGCCGGTGCCCCGGTACGGTCCGCAGTTCCAGGATCGGCCGGTCCTCGCCGTCGGCGAGACCAAGTTCCACGGCGAGGCCGTCGCCGCGGTGGCAGCCGACACGAAGGACGCCGCCGAGCAGGCCGCCCGGCTCGTCGCGGTGGAGCACGAGGTGCTGCCGGGCGGCGTGTTCAGCGTGGCCGACGCGCTCGACCCGGACACCCCCCTCGTCCAGGATCCCGAGCTGCGGCCGGGCGACCCGCTCGCCGGCACGAACACGAGGGTCGAGCACCGCTTCGGATGGGGTGACGTGGACGAGGCACCGGCGGAGCTGGTGGTCGATCACACCTACTCGTTCCCGATGATTACCCACTTCGCCATCGAGCCGCACGGGTTCGCGGCGGCTCCGGACGGTGAGGGGATCAAGGTGTGGAGCACCATCCAGCACCCGTACTGGCTCCAGAAGCTCCTCGCCGGGATGCTCGACCTCCCGCTGTCGAAGGTGAGGGTGATCGCCCCCGACCTCGGCGGCGCCTTCGGGGGAAAGCAGCACCCCAAGTTCGAGCCGCTCATGGCCTTCATGGCGCTCCGGCTGCAGAGACCGGTGCGGCTCATCCTCACGCTCGACGAGACGTTCCAGGCGGTGCGGCGCGCCGCGGCGGAGGTGCGGGTGCGCACCGGGTTCGACGCAGACGGCGTCCTCACCTTCGAGGATTTCGAGATCAACTTCCTGGCCGGCGCCTACGTGGACATCGCCGACCGGGTCGTCTCCAAGAGCAGCTACCTGGCCGCCGGCCCCTACCGGGTGCCCGCGGTGCGCATCCTCGCCAGGACCCTGATGTCGCATACCACCCCGAGCACGGCGTTCCGGGGGTTCGGGGTGCCCCAGATCAGCTGGGCGCGCGAATCGAACCTCGATGAGGCCGCCCGTACTCTGGGCATCGACCCGCTGGCGCTCCGGCTGCGCAACCTCCCGGCGCACCGCGAGGAGTTCATCCCCGGGGACACGCCGGCCGACGGGGACTGGCGGGAGAGCGTCGAGAAGGCGGCCGAGCTGATCGGCTGGGGCTCGCCGCTTCCCCCGGGAAGGGGACGCGGCGTGGCCGCCGGCCTGAAGTCCGGGCCGACGACCGGGCTGTCGTACGCCATGGTCAGGCTGCTGGCGGACGGAAGTGCCATCGTGTTCACCGGCACGTCGGACATGGGCCAGGGGGCCCGCACGATCTTCGCCCAGATCGTCGCCGAAGAGCTCGGCGTCCTGTTCGAGCGCATCCAGGTGGTGTCCGGGGACACGTCGGCGGTCCTCTACGACCAGCAGACCTCCGCCAGCCGTTCGTCGGTGCTCATGGGCACGGCCGTGTACCGGGCCTGCCAGGACGTCCTCGCCAAGGTGCGGGCCATGGCGGCCAAGGTGCACGGTGTGGAGGAGGGGGACGTGGCCACCGCCAACGGCATGGTGGAGCTTCCCGACCGGAAGTTCACCGT
>CAYXHU010000154.1:0-5215 GCA_964464675.1 uncultured Acidimicrobiia bacterium | reverse complement strand
CACGTACAGTTCCGCCGCGCCATCCTCGACCTCGCTGAGCACCAGTCCTATCGGTGTGTTCTCGTCGACCGCCACGAAGGACAGGTCTCGTCGGAATGTCTCGTCGTCGAGATAGCGGTGCCGCCACTGCTCTTGGGTGAGGGGCAGCGATCCCCAGTGGCGAGCGAACGCGTCGTTCACGATGTGGCGGGCCATGAGATCGTGGTCGTTGTCCCAGGGCACCACTGTGATCCCGGCCGGCGGACGGCCGGGAGGTGCCGGCGGCGGCACGAGCGGGCAGGCCATGCGGGCGAACACCCGTGCCGGCCGAAACCCTTCCGCCTCGACCAGGTCTCGTTTCGCGGAACGATGCTCTTCGACCACGATGCGGATCACCGCCTCGGTTCCCGGCGCGCCGCCGGACAGTTGGGTGCAGGCCCTGGCGATTCCCCAATCGAGCAGGCCGCGGGCCAGGTGAGGAGGACGGCCGGGGGCGGTCTCCGAGATCAGGAAGGATCGGCTGCCCGAGTCGGTGACCTGCGCCCAGGAGGCGATCAGACCGGCGACGGCTCCGTCGGCGTCGACGGCAACGAGCGTGTCCGAGGCGCGATCGAGGTCGGGTGCGCCCAGGATCCACTCGGCGGGGCCGAGCTCCGGCTCTTCCTCGAGGCCCTCGGCGCGGTGGACGTCCAGGAACAGGTCGCGGACGGCCTCGGTGTCGCCTTCACCCAACGGACGAAGGTCGTATCCCGGGATTGTGGAGGGTGCGGTCATGGTGCCTCGGAGTCGGACCGGTAGGGTATCTCGATGGCTCTGGTGCGCGTCCTCCGGATCGCCGGCGGATTCCTGCTCGCCGGTGCGGCGGTGGCGGCGATGGCCGCAGGGGTCCTGCAGGTGATGTTCGGGGACGGGTTCGCGAAGGCGCTGGGAGTGGTGTTGCTGGGACTCGGCTTCTGGGCGTTCGTCTTCGTGCTCGATGCCGCCTTCGGCCGACCTCCCCAGTTCTCGAGCCGGCCCTGGGAGAGGCCCTGGGAGCAGGAGGAGCCTCCCGGCTAACGGCCGAAGCGGCGCAGCCGGAGCGAGTTGGCGACGACGGAGACGCTGGACAGCGCCATGGCCGCGGCGGCGATCATGGGGTGGAGCAGGCCGGCGGCGGCGAGCGGGATGGCCGCGGTGTTGTAGCCGAAGGCCCACCACAGGTTCTGGCGGATCGTGCGCAGCGTGGCGCGGGCAAGCCGGAGTGCGGTGTCGGCGAGGGACGGGTCGCCCGCCATGAGGACGACGTCGCCTGCCTCGATGGCCACGTCGGTCCCGGTGCCGATCGCCATGCCGAGGTCTGCGGTGGTGAGCGCCGGGGCGTCGTTGACGCCGTCTCCGACGAAGGCGACGACGCGTCCCTCGGCGCGCAGCCTCTCCACCTCGCCTGCCTTGTCGGCGGGGAGCACCTCGGCGAGCACCCGGTCGATGCCCAGCTCGGAGGAGATCGTCTCGGCGGTGCGCCGGTTGTCTCCGGTGATCATCGCCACGGTCAGGCCGCGCTGCCTGAGGGCGGTGATGGTCTGGGCGGCGGTCGAGCGCACGGTGTCGGCGACGGCCAGAGCGGCGCGGGCGGCACCGTCCCACGCCGCCAGGAAGGCGGTACGACCGCGTCCTTCCATGACGGCGAGCGCATCGGCGAGGGACTCGGGGACGGGGATGTCGCTCTGGCTCATCAGGGCGGGGGTTCCGATGATCACGGTGGTGCCGTCCACCTGGCCGCGGACCCCCCTGCCGGGTAGGGACGTGACGCCGGTCGCGGTGCCGAGCGTGACGCCCCGCTCCTCTGCTCCGAGGGCGACGGCCTTGCCGATCGGATGCTCGCTGGCCGCTTCCACCGTCCCCGTGAGGTAGAGCGCCCGCTGCTCGTCTTCCGTGGTGACGATCTCGTCGAGGGTCATCGCACCGCGGGTGAGGGTCCCCGTCTTGTCGAAGACGATTGTGTCCACCGAGCCGGAACGTTCGAAGGTCTCGGCGTTCCTGAACAGCACCCCGAGCTCCGCTCCTCTCCCGCTGCCCACGAGGATCGCCGTCGGGGTGGCCAGGCCGAGGGCACACGGGCAGGCGATGATCAGGACCGCCACCGAAGCCCGAAGCGCATCATCGATGCCTGCCCCGGCGACCAGCCAGCCGGCGATCGTGCCCGCCGCGATCACGAGGACGATCGGGACGAACACGGAGGCGACCCGGTCGGCGAGCTGCTGAATGGGGGCCTTGGTGGCCTGCGCCTCCTCGACGAGCCTGACGATCTGGGCGAGCGCGGTGTCGGCGCCGACCCGCGTTGCCTCGACGACCACGTGCCCCTGTTGGTTGACGGTGGCGCCGAACACCTCGGCTCCCTCCGTCTTGTCCACGGGGGAGGATTCCCCGGTGAGCATGCTCTCGTCGAACGACGAAGCCCCTTGGACGATCCGGCCGTCGGTGGGGACCTTCTCCCCGGGCCTCACCACCATGAGGTCGGCGGGGCGGACCTCGGCGATCGGAACCGTGATCTCGACCCCGTCTCTCCGGATGCGAGCCTGCTTGGCGCCGAGTTCCACGAGGCGTGCGATGGCCTGCGAGGCCCTCCCCTTGGCCCTGGCCTCGAAGAAGCGGCCCAGCAGGATGAAGGTGATGATCCAGGCTGCAGTCTCGAAGAAGAGCGGCTTGTCGGCGAAGAAGGCCCAGACCGAGTATCCGTAGGCGGCCAGGGTGCCCATCGAGACGAGCGTGTCCATGCCGGCTCCGAACGACCTCAACCGCAGCGCAGCATTCCTGTGGAACTGCCACCCGAACACGAACTCGACCGGCGTGACGAGCATCCAGACCGTTAGCTGGGACCAAGCCTCCTTGGGGCCGAACATCGACAGGACGAAGGCCGGGATCGTGAACAGGAACGCCAGGACTGCGTTGCGCCGCTGGTACCGGGTCTCCTCGTCGTACTGCTCGACGACGCTGCGCCGCTCATCGTCCGGCGCCACCGGAGAGGCCCGGTAGCCGATGCGGGCCACGGCCTCCTGCAGACCGGCGACGTCGATGCCCGGCTCCGCCCGGACCCGGGCCTCTCTCCCGGCGAAGCTGACGACCGCGTCGGCGACCCCGTCCTGGCGGGACAGGATGCGCTCGATGCGCAGCGCGCACGACGCACACGTCATCCCGTCCACGTCGAAGGTGATCGTCTCGGTGGCGTCTCGAGTAGCGTCGCTCACGGTCCCCCTCGCAGCGGGAATCAGCCCTGGTCGGGCACCTCGTAACCCTGGTCCTCGATGGCGGCGACGATCGCGTCCATCGTGGCCGGAGGCTCATAGTCCACCGTGACGGTGCGCGCGGTGACGTTCACCACGGCCGTTGCCACTCCGTCGAGGGCGCCGACGGCGCCTTCGATCGACATCTTGCAGTGGTCACAGTGGATTTCGGGCACGGACAGCGTGGTGTCGGTCACAGGGCCTCCTGGTAGATCGGCCTGGCTCCCGCTGCGGCGGCGGATTCCCGAGAACCTACTCGGCGCCGGTGGCTATTCCCGGCCGTAGCGGCGCGCATTTGCCGCCTTGACCCTCACGCAACGTGAGGCTGTACGGTGGCGGGCACCATGAACGATCCGCTGACGGTCGGCGAGATCTCCCGTCTCACGGGAGTGACCGTGCGGGCCCTGCACCATTACGACGAGATCGGGCTGGTGAGCCCGGGAATGCGGAGCGATGCCGGCTACCGCCTGTACGGGCCGGGCGACGTTGCCCGCCTCCAGGAGGTGCTGGTGCTCCGGGAACTCGGCATGCGGCTCGACGACATCAGGCGCATCGTCGATGAGCCCGGCCCGGACAGGGCAACCTCTCTGGAGCGGCACCGCCGCAGGATCTCTGCGAAGGTCGATCATCTCCTGCGGATGCTCGACGCCATCGACACGGCGATCGCCGCAGAAAGGGGTGGCATTCCCATGGCGAACGAGGACGTGCTCGGCGTGTTCGGGGATTTCGACCCGGCCGCCTACGAGGACGAGGTCGAGGACCGGTGGGGTGGGACGGACGCCTACCGGGAGTCGGCGCGCCGCACTGCTCGCTACACCGCCCGCGACTGGGAGCAGATGAGGAGGGAGAGCGCAGAGATCGACGCCGCGTTCGTCGCCTTGATGGAGGCGGGTGTCGATCCGGACGGTGAGGCGGCGATGGACGTCGCCGAGCGGCACCGCTCTCACATCTCGAAGTGGTTCTACGCCTGCACGTCGGAGATCCATGCCGAGCTGGGGAGGATGTACGTCGCCGACCCGCGTTTCGCGGAGCGGATCGACGCGACGGCGGCCGGTCTGGCGGAGTACATGTCGGCGGCGATCGGGGCCAACGCGGCGAGATAGCCGGCCTACAGTCGCCCGATGGACGCGTCGCTTCGTGCCGCGCTCGTGGATGTCACCCGCCTGTTCGAGGACGCAGGCATACCGTTCCAGGTGGGCGGCAGTGCGCTGCTCCATTCGCTCGGTCTGGTGGATCGGGTCGGCGATCTCGACCTGGTGTTCCGGCCGGAGGATCGGGACCGGCTCGGCGACACGCTGCGGCGCGCCACCGGGACGCCCCCGGCGTTCGACATCCGCCAGGAGCCGGGCTTCGTCTCTTCATGGCGGGCCGAGCATCGGTTCGGCGACGCCGACCTCGACATGACGGGGGGGATCGCCCTCGGATACCCGAACGGCTTCGTGGCCCGGCTTCCCTTCACGCCGGGATCCGTGTGGCGGCTCGGCGACGTGGCGGTTCCGCTGGCTCCCCTCGCGGACTGGCTGCTCGTCTACCGGTACCACAACCCGCGTCGCGCTGCCCTGCTCGAGCCACACGTGCCGCCGGCGGCGTGGCGGGCCCTGCTGGCCGCCATCGACGCCCCCCACGGCTTCGACGGCACGGTTCCGGCGACACCAGCCTGACGCGTCCTAACCTCGCTCCCATGAAGATCCATCCGGACGTCATGGCGGCCGTCGGGGAGACGCCGTTGATCCGACTGTCTCGCCTGCACCCTCGCGGCAACCTGGTCGGCAAGCTGGAGACGGTCAACCCGGGCGGCTCGATCAAGGATCGCATCGCCCTTGCCATGATCGAACGTGCCGAGCAGGACGGCCTGCTGAGCCCTGGGGACACGATCGTCGAGCCGACCAGCGGCAACACCGGCGTGGGCCTGGCCATGGTGGCGGCGCTTCGGGGCTACCGGCTCGTCGCGGTGATGGCCGACAAGCAGAGCAAGG
>CAYXHU010000153.1:0-5243 GCA_964464675.1 uncultured Acidimicrobiia bacterium | reverse complement strand
CGGTGCGTCGCCGGGGGCCAGCTCCAGCCGCTCGATGTGTCCGTCGGACGCGATATACTCTATCCATTCGATGAAGTGCTTTTCCTCCATCGGGTGCGGCGTGGCGCCAACGGTCACGGTTATCTCCCCGTCGTCACGTTCGACGACCGCTGCGACCAGATCCCAGCCCGGGTTCGTCTGAGGTGGAGCCTCCACGGCGTCACGGAACCGGTCACCGTCGAACCAGCGCAGCGACCCATCGCTCAGAATCATCCACACGCCTCCGCCGCCTGCCGGAGCCAACCCCGAGATGCCCAGGCCGAAGGCCTCATCGTCGGTGTGGGTCCACACCCGGGGGTAGCCGCCGGATGGATCGATCCGAGCAAGACCACCCGTCCCGCCGGCCCAGACCAGCCCCGAGGCGCCATCCCGGACGACGTGGGAGAAGGCGGTCCCACGCGTCAACAGGTGCGCACCGGTGGGAACGAGCTCGGCCGGACGCCGGGCGATGCCGTCCACATCAGGGGCCCCCTCGATCTCTGCCGCGATCGTCGTCACCACCTCAGGCTGCTGCGTGATCATCGGCCCCGGCTGCTCGTCGGCGAACGGCCTGAGAAGGAACACGACGCCGCCGATCAACACGAGCACGATCGCCGCCGCTCCGGCAGCCACGGCGAGGTTGCGCCGCCACGTGGCCCGGATCGGAGACGTCCCCCGTGCCGCCCTCCGGGCATCCTCGAGGACTTCGGCGGCGCCTCGGGGAACCCCACGCTCGGCAAGCTCGGCTAGAGCCTGTGTCAGCTCCTCAGCCATGAGCGGCTCCTCCCAAGACCGCGGCGTGGAGACGGCGCCGGGCCCGGAGCGCCCGCTTGCGCGCCGCCACTTCGCTACACCCGAGCATCCGACCCACCTCCGCGAACCGGTATCCCTCCACCTCCGAGAGATAGAGCACGGCACGCTCCTTGGGAGGCAGCCGCAGGAGATCGGCAAGATCGGACGGATAGGCGTCGCCGGCCGACTCGGCCCCTGCGCCGATGCGAACCACGGCTGTGCGGAGCCTGCCCAGACGGCGGCGGTGGTTCGAAGCCAGATTCAGCATCGTCTTCCTCAGGTAGGCGCCGGGATGATCGAGCTCGGCGAGCGGGTGTCTCTCCAGCACCCGTGTCACTGCTTCCTGTACCAGGTCGTCGGGATCGACTTCGATCGGCCCCACTACGGCTGCGAACCGTCGCAGCGGGTGATACAGCTCGGTGAAGAGGCGACCGTCCTCATCGGCATGTGATGGCCCGGTCGTTGCCACGGCACGTCTCCCGATGGTGACCCGACACCTGTGAGACACCGCAGACGGTCGTTTCGTGCCTGCGAGTATCTGCGAGGTCCGGCGTGCTCATCTTCCGGCAGCGCCGACGTCCATGCAACACGATGTGTCGGCTACCTGCCGAACGGGGACCTCGTTCTCCTCTCAACCCCGGGCCCGCCGAGAGGTGTCACCCGAACCGGCACAGAGCGAGCAGCGAGGCCAGAAGACACCACGCCGGAGGTCAGGAGTCGGCGTCGCCGCCGAACCCGCGGCGGCGGGAAGCGGAACCGGTACGCCACGCGGTGAGCCCGCCAGAACCTGGGCCACGCGCGGTACACGGTCGAGAAGCCGAAGGCTTCTCCCAAGGAACCCGAAGGGTTCCCGTGGGCGAGGGGGGACTCGAACCCCCACGGGCTTGCGCCCACAGGATCCTGAATCCTGCGCGTCTACCAATTCCGCCACTCGCCCGGAAGCGCGGCATCGTACCACGGGGTCCGGAACCCGATCGATGCCCACGTACACTGTCGCAGGTGCGGCTCACCCGTCACTTCGAACGCCGCCTCGGGCGCCTCGTTGGTGCGGTCTCCGGTCGCAGAGACGAACCGGAGATCGATCTCGCCGCGCTCGTTCTCGACGCAATCGCCGGTGCCGTGGTGGAGGGACCGGCCGGGCCGATCGCCCCGAATCGCCTCACCGTCTCCCTCGCAGGCGAACCCGCGGCGCCCGAGGTGGTCGCATCCGTCGCCGAAGAGCTCGCCGGCGTCGTCCAAGACGCCGCCGAGGAACACGGATGGCGCCTGGAGGGACCGGTCGGGGTGAGCTTCGCCTTCCGAGCAGAAGACGACGCCGGCGTCGATACCCTGGTGGCGCCCGGAGATCTCCCCGTGTGGGCGGAACTCAGCAGGGTCGCCGGATCTCACGCCGCTCCGATCCGCCACGGGCGCGCCATCGTGGGGCGCTCCTCCTCGGCGGACGTTGTCCTCGACGAGGACACAGTGTCCCGGCGCCATGCGCTCGTCATACGCCAGGCAGGGAGCGTCTGGCTGGCCGACCTCGGATCGGCGAACGGCACGTACCTGAACGGCGCGCCCGTCGGCGACCCGGTAGAGGTCGTCGCCGGAGACGTCCTCGGTTTCGGGGACGTCTCGTACTCGTTCCGCCCCTCGGAGGCATCGTGATCTACCACTGGGCCAGCGGCACGGACACCGGAAAGGTGCGCGGCCACAACGAAGACTCGGTATGGCCCGTCGGAACCGGTGCGGACTCGGCGCAGCTGGTGGTGGCCGTCGCCGACGGCATGGGCGGCCACGTCGGGGGCGAGATCGCCAGCAAGGTCGCCATCGAGGCCGCGATCGCTGCCCGGGACGCGCCCGCACGAGAGCGGGTGCTGATCGCAAACCTGGCCATCATCGACGAAGTGCTCGAGAACCCGCGCCTCGCCGGAATGGGCACGACGCTCACCCTGGCCGTACTGGAAGACGACGGGTCCATGGACTGTGCGCACATCGGGGACAGCAGGGCCTACCTGCTGCGCGACCACCGGCTCGAGCAGATCACCCGGGACCACTCCCTCGTCGCGGAGATGGTCGAGTCCGGGGAATTGCATCCCGACCAGGCGGCCGCTCATCCGTTCCGCAGCGTCGTCACAAGGGCTCTCGGCCTGGAGCGGTCCGTCGAGGTCGATCAGATTGCCGAGAGCCTCCGGCCCGGCGACCGGCTCCTCCTGTGCACCGACGGGCTCACCAACATGGCCGACGACGCCGAGATCACCGCCATCCTCGAAGGTTCGGGCACTCCCTCGGACGCAGTGACCGCGCTCATCGAGACCTCGAACCGCCTCGGAGGGGTCGACAACGTCAGCGTCGTAGTGGTCGATGTGGCGGCGGGCCCGTCCTCCGCCGACGAAACCGGCGGCTGAGAAGCTCACACCACCCGCATCGCCTCCGCGCGGTCCCTGGGTACCATGCGGCCGAAGTGGAATCTGGGCGGGTCCTCGCGGACCGGTACGTTCTCGTCTCTCATCTTGCACGCGGCGGTATGGCCGACATCTTCGTGGCCGAAGACCGCCGCTTGCAGCGTCGCGTCGCGGTCAAGGTCATGCACGGCCAGTACGCCGCCAGCGACAGCTTCGTCGCCCGGTTCCGGCGGGAGGCGCAGGCGGCCGGCAACCTGACCCACCCGAACGTCGTGTCGATCTACGACTGGGGAGAGGACCGGGGCGTCTACTACATGGTCATGGAGCTCATCGAGGGCCGCGACCTGCGCACCGTCCTGAAGAGCACCGGCCCGCTGCTCCCCTCCCGGGTCGCCCGCATCGGCATCGAGGTGGCTGCCGCCCTCGGCGCCGCCCACGAGATCGGTCTCGTCCATCGCGACACCAAGCCGGCGAACATCCTGATCACCCGCGAGGGCGGCGTGAAGGTCACCGATTTCGGGATCGCCCGCGCCTGGGACGACACGGAGCAGCTCACCCGCACCGGCTCCGTGATGGGCACCGCCACCTACTTCAGCCCGGAGCAGGCTCAGGGCCTCAGTTGCGACGGCCGCAGCGACATCTACTCGCTCGGCGTCGTCCTCTACGAACTGCTGACCGGCCGGCCCCCGTTCACCGGTGACAGCCCCGTGTCGGTCGCCTACCAGCACGTTCGGGAGACCGCCCAACCCCCGTCGGCACACAACCCGGACGTCCCCGCGCTGTTCGACGAGATCGTGATGCGCTGCCTGGCCAAGGAACCCGCCGACCGATACCAGACGGCAGGCCGCCTGATCGCCGACCTCCAGGCCTTCCTCGCCGGAGCAACCGCCCATCCCTCCGGCGACGACGCCCCGACCCGGGTGCTCCCCGGCCTCACCCCCACCAACATGCCGACCGGCTCCCCGTCGCAGCCGCCACAGCCGCCCCGTGCCCCCCGCTCCCCGGCGGAGTACCCCGAAGACACCTACGCCCCGCCGGGCGGCGTCGATCGACTCACCCTGGTGCTCAGCATCCTCGGCGGGATCGGAATCCTGCTCATCGGCGTCGTGCTGCTGCTGCGATTGCTCTCTCCCGGGGAGACGGTCGAGGTCACCATCCCGGACGTGGCAGGAATGGACCGCATCGCCGCCGTCGAACTGCTCCAGGAGCTGGACCTGCGTACCACCGAGGTCCCGATCCCCGACCCGTCGGTCGCCTCGGGGTCCGTGATACGAACCGACCCTCCTGCCGGCGACGTCGTCGACAACGACTCGGAGGTGAGGGTTTTCGTCTCCACCGGCCCAGGCGAAGTCTCCGTGCCGCGGGTGATCGACCTCGACGAAGAGGCGGCCCGGGCGGCGATCACCGACGCCGGCCTCGAGGTCGGGGACATCAGAACCGAGGCCTCGCCCGTCGTCGAGGCGGGTATCGTGATGGCACAGAGCCCGAGCGCCGGGGAGACGGTCGCAGCAGGCAGCAGCGTCGACCTGGTGATCTCCGCCGGCGACACCGGCATCGAGGTCCCCGACGTCACCGACCGCCCGGAGCGGGACGCCTTGTTCCAGCTCAGCCAGGCGGGGTTCACCCCCGACCAGATCCGCGTGGAGCGCAAGCCCGACGGAGAGGTCCTGGAGGGTTTCGTCATCGAGACGGATCCCCCGGCCGGTCAGTTCGTCGCCGAAGGCAACGTGGTCACCGTGTACATCTCGGAAGGGGCAGTCCCGACCGTCGTGCCCGACGTCACCGGGCTCGATCCGCAGGACGCGAAGGAGCAACTGGAGGAACTGGGCTTCGTAGTCGAGTTCGGCGACCCGGTCGAGGTCGACTTCGAGGACCCCAACGACGGGCTCGTCGCCGAGCAGGATCCCGAAGCCGGTGTGCTCGCCGACTACGGCAGCACGGTGACCCTGGGAGTGGGACAGGCTCCGGGGCCGATCGAAGTCCCCGACCTGATCGGGCTCGACGCCGACGACGCCCAGGCGGAGGTCGAGGCGGCAGGGCTCGTCTTCG
>CAYXHU010000152.1:0-5271 GCA_964464675.1 uncultured Acidimicrobiia bacterium | reverse complement strand
TCGGCGGGATGAGCTCGAAGCGGGTGACTCCGGCCGCCTCGTCCACCACCCGGCCCCTGCCGACGTTGACGAGCAACCCCGTCCCGAGGGCCTGCAGTTCGGCCTCCCCCACCAGCCGATCCGTGCCGGGCCCGGCCGGGAGGGCGACGACCAGCACGTCGGCCTGCCGGCACACCTCCAAGGTCCCATCCGGGCCGAGCACCTCGGCGGCGACCCCCGTGTAGGCACCCGGGTCGCGCTTCGTGCCGATCACCGTCATCCCGAAGGCGACCGCCCGGACCGCCACCGCCTCTCCGATGGTGCCGAGCCCGAGGACGCCCATGGTCCGGCCGGACAGCTCGGTCACCGCGGGCCGGGTCCAGTCGTGCCGTGCCTGCGAGCGGACCGCCGCTGCGATTCCCCTGGTGAGGGCGAGCAGCATCCCGAATGCGTGCTCGGCCACCTGCGGACCGTGGACGCCGCGAGCCGAGGTGAGCACCACGCCCGCCTCGCCCAGGGTCTCGAGCGGGAACTGGTCGACGCCCGCCGAGGCGGCCTGCACCCAGCGCAGCCCCGACGTGAGGAACTCGTCCCGCCAGCGAAAGGTGACGAGCGCCGGGGCATCCCCGAGCGCGGCGATCACCCCCGCGTCCGTGTCGGAAGCGACCAGCTCGATGCTCTCGAGCGCCGCCAGGGCCTGGGGGATCCCCATGCCGGCGCCCCTGTCGAGCACCACCCGGACCGGATCAGACATCCAGCACGTCGCCGCGGCCCGGCAGCAGGATCTCGCAGTCGTAGGCGTCCCCGAGG
Source organism: uncultured Acidimicrobiia bacterium (assembly GCA_964464675.1). Taxonomy (GTDB): domain Bacteria; phylum Actinomycetota; class Acidimicrobiia; order Spongiisociales; family UBA11373; genus CAYXHU01. Next base: position 4,482 of record CAYXHU010000152.1, on the reverse strand, counting down.
GCGGAGGCAAGCGCCTCCCTCGCCTCCTGTTCGCCGTGGACGAGGGCGATTCGCTCGGGCAGCGCCTCCCCCACCCACCGCAGCAGCTCCGCCTCGTCGGCATGTGCCGAGAAGGCCTCGAGCCTGATGACCTCGGCCCGGACGTCGATCTCCTCTCCGTGGATGCGCACCCGGTCGGCGCCGTCCACGAGCATGCGTCCCAGCGTGCCTTCGGCCTGGTATCCGACGAAGCAGACCATGTGCTCCGGGTATGGGAGCCGCCGCTTGAGGTGGTGCGGCACCCTGCCTCCGGTAGCCATGCCGGAGGCGGACACGATGATCGCCGGCTCGCGCAGGCCGTTGAGCCGCTTCGAATCCTCCACCGTGTGGGAGTACTCGAGGCGCGCCGGGCGGAGCGGGCTGGTGCCGGCGTCCACGAGGGCCCGGACCTCGAGATCGTGCTCCTCGTGGTGGCGCCGATACACCTCGGTGGCGTCGATCGCCATCGGGCTGTCCAGGAACACCGGAAGGATCGGGATGCGGGCGGCGTCCTCCAGCTCCCGCAGCCGGTACAGGATCTCCTGGGTCCTGCCCACCGAGAACGCCGGGATCACCATGACGCCTCCCCTGCCGGCCACCCGGTTGACCGCTTCGGCGAGCACGTCGCTCAGGTCGACGCCGGCTTCGGAGTGGAGGCGGCCACCGTACGTGGATTCGAGCACCAGGAGATCGGCCGACACCGGCGGCTCGGGATCCTTGAGCACCGGCACGTCCCACCTGCCGACGTCGCCCGAGAACACCATGCGCCTCCCCTCGGACTCGACGGCGATGTGCGCCGAACCGAGGATGTGCCCTGCGAAGGAGAACCGGGCCCGGCCGCAGGGCACGTCGATCCACTCGTGGTAGTCGACGGGCCGGAGCAGCTGCAAGGCCGCCTGGGCGTCCTCGCCGGTGTAGAGAGGGAGGGCGGGATCGTGGCGGCTGTACTTGGTCTTGTTGGCGTACGCGGCCGTCTCCTCCTGCAGCTTGGCTGAGTCGGGCAGCATCACGCCGAGCAGGTCTGCCGTGGCGGACGTGCACCGCACCGGTCCCGAGTACCCGTACGTCCCGACGAGCCGGGGAAGGTACCCGGTGTGGTCGATGTGCGCGTGGGTGAGCAGCACCTCGTCGGGAAGGTCCCGGTCGCCGAAGGGGTCTCCCCAGTTGAGGTCCTTGACGGCGCGTGCTCCCTGGAACATGCCGCAATCCACGAGAACGGAGGCGCCGGACCCTTCGACGAGGAACTTGGAGCCTGTGACGGTGTCGGTGCCGCCGAGGAACGTGATCGTGGGCATGCTCCGACGCTAGCGGCGGAGGGCCGGAAGCCAGAGGACCGCAGCCTCCACGGTCGTGACGGGGGCCTCGTCGGACCGGAAGAGGTCGAGCACCGCATCCCATCCGTCTCCGAGTTGGGCCACCGCCCACCACAGCAGCGCGGCGAGGCCCACCATGATCAGCACCACCCGCATCCAGCGGCTCCGGTACACCATCCGGTCCTCTGCGGTGACCCGGTAGGTGGGTGCGCCGGTGCTGTAGGTGAGCTTCTCGATGCTGTGGCCCGAGCCGGGGACGGGAAACACCGACCCGCTGTTGACCGTGGCGATCACGTGCGATCGCTCCTCGAGCAAGTCGGGTGCAAACACCGGGAGCTCCGCCGCCCCGGTCGCCGTCCTCCCCGTGGACCGGCGGGCCTCGTCCCCGGCCCGTTGCACGGCACGGCGCCGCCTGTCCCCGGCGGTGCGGGCTGCTCTGCGGGCCCGCTCGTCGGCTCGCCGCCGGGCACCGCCACCCGGCCTTCCCGGCGCGCCGGTCGCCGGCGGGGGCGGCGCCGGCTCGACGAGCCCGATCAGGGAGGTGGTGGAGGAGGAAGGGGACGAGACGATCTCGACGGTGACCGGTGCCCGGGACGAGGTCCGCAGACCCAGCCAGGCATCGGCGGTGTCGGGGCCGACCCGGAGCACCCCTGCCAGGGCACGCACCTGCTCGGGATCGGGCACGGCATCGCCGTGCTCCCACCGTCCCACGAGCCCCGCCGGGACGCCGAGCGCCGCACCCACCCGGGATCGGGTGATGCCCTGCTCGTGACGCGCCGAGCGCAGCAACGCGGCCAGTTCGCTTCGAGGCACCCTTCCTCACTCGTCTCAGCGCGGTCATCGTACCCTTTCCCGGACCCCGATGCCACACTGCGTAGGGGGGATGACCACCCATCGTGCCAGATGGGCCTTCCGCGGGAGCGCGGCCGGGAACCTGCCCGGCCGACGGCACCCCGTGGGCCCCGACAAGCGCCCGGGTGTGGTTTCATCCCCCTGTGAGCGACCGCCATGTCTCTCGTGATCGCCGGAGGCTGACCGCCACCGTCACGGACCTCGAGGTCCGGCGGCAGCGCGCCCTGCTCGCCTCGCTCACCCTCGACCGGAGCCTCGAGCAGACCGAGTCGTCGCTCGACGAGTTGGCGCTGCTCACCGACACCGCCGGCTCCGACGCCGTCGGCCGGGAGCGTCAGCAGCGGCCCGCCCCGGATCCCGCCACGTACTTCGGCAAGGGGAAGCTCCAGGAACTGGTGAGCGAAGCGAACCGCCTCGACGTGGACGTCGTGGTCGTCGACGGCGAGCTCACCCCCGTCCAGCAGCGCAACCTCCAGAAGGCATTCTCCTGTGACGTGGTCGACCGGGTGGCGCTCATCCTCGACATCTTCGCCCTGCATGCCACCAGCCGCGAAGGCATGGCCCAGGTCGAGCTGGCCATGCACCGCTACCGCCTCCCCCGCCTGCGCGGACGCGGCGTCGAGATGAGCCGGCTCGGCGGCGGGATCGGGACACGCGGCCCGGGCGAGACCCAGCTCGAGACCGACCGGCGCCGCGTACTGCGCCGCATCTCCCAGCTGGAGCGCGACATCGCCAAGATGAGCACCACGCGCGACACCAAGCGCAAGGCGCGCCGCCGTTCCGGTCTCGCCACCGCCGCGTTCGTGGGCTACACCAACGCCGGCAAGTCGAGCCTCCTCAACCGGCTCACCGGCGCCGACGTGCTCGTCGAGGACCGTCTGTTCTCCACCCTGGACGCCACCACCCGGCGCCTCGAGCTCCCCTCTGGGCGCACCGCCCTCGTTTCCGACACGGTCGGCTTCGTGCGGGATCTCCCCCACGAGCTCGTCGAGGCCTTCCGGTCCACCCTCGAGGAGGCCGTGGACACCGACGTGCTCCTCCACGTCGTCGACGCTGCCGGGCCGGACTCCGAGGCGCACATCGACGCAGTGCGCGCCACCCTGGCGGGGATCGGCACCCGCCGGGCACCGGAACTGCTGGTGCTCAACAAGAGCGACGCTGCTTCGCCGGCCGCCCTGCGGCGCCTCGCCGGGCGGCATCCCGATGCGGTCGCCGTCTCTGCGGCAACCGGCGCCGGGCTCGGGGACCTCCTCGCCGCACTCGACGCCGCTCTCCAGCCGACCACCGCCGATCTCGAGATGCTCATCCCGTACGGCCGGGGAGATCTCGTGGCCGCGTTGCACCGGGTCGGCGAAGTCCTCGCCGAGGTCCACGAGACCGAGGGCGTGAGAGTCAAGGCGAGGGTCCCCGTCGCCGAAGCCGCCGCGTTCGCCGCCTTCCGGGCCTGACTACGCCGGATAGGCCCGATCGACGATCGCAGCCGCGTCGACGCCCCTCGGCAGCGCCCCGTACGCCATGCCCGGCTCCGCCAGGCGTGCCGCGCAGAAGGCTTCACCGACGAAGCCCGGGGCGTGTCGCAGCAGCAGCGACGCCTGCAGGACCAGGGCCATCTGTTCCACCAGCCGGCGAGCCCCGCCCTCGTCGGCGCCGTTCCCGAGGTCCTCCTCGAGCGCCTTCAGGGCGTGGTCGTAGCGGCGGTCCATCCCGGACGCTTCCCGCAGCTCGGCGACGAACGTCTCGACCGCGGCCGGAGCCTTGTGCATGGCCCGCAGCACGTCGAGGCAGATCACGTTGCCCGACCCCTCCCAGACACCGTTCACCGGGCTCTGACGGAACAGCCGGGGCATCCCGGACTCTTCCACGTAGCCGTTCCCGCCCAGGCACTCCAGCGCCTCCGCGGCGTGGCCGGGGCCGCGCTTGCACACCCAGTACTTGACCACCGGCGTGGCGATCCGGTGGAAGCCGCCGTCGTCCACGCCCCGGGCCTGCTCGTCGTAGGCGCGGGCCAGGCGCAGCGCTGCGACCGTCGCCGCCTCCGACTCGAGGGCGAGATCGGCGAGCACCCCGAGCATCGCCGCCTTCTCGGTCAGCAGCGCTCCGAAGGCCGCCCGATACCTCGCATGGTGGATCGACTCGACCACGCCGTGGCGCATCTGCGCGGCGGTGCCCAGCGAGCAGTCGAGCCGGGTCCGGTTCACCATCTCGATGATCGTGCGCACCCCGCGTCCCGCGTCACCCACGGGGAGCGCCCACGTGTCGTCGAACTCCACTTCGGACGACGCGTTGGCCCGATCGCCCA
>CAYXHU010000151.1:0-5273 GCA_964464675.1 uncultured Acidimicrobiia bacterium | reverse complement strand
TGTGCCAGGTCCGCCAGAACCAAGTGATGTTGCGCGACAGGTACGGCTGTTCGAAGTTGCGCATGAGGTCGATGCCGAGCAGCCGCGCCGAGCCGCGAGCGATCGACGAGTACCCCGAGAAGTCCCCGTAGATCTGGATGGAGAACGCCACCACCCCAACACTCAGCTCCATCCAGCCGGCGGTGGCGTGCCGTCCGAACACGTCCTCGACCACCGGGGCCAGGGCGTCGGCGATGGCCACCTTCTTCACCAGGCCGAGGAAGATCAGCACCAGCCCCGAGGCGAGGCGGGAGGTGTCCGGGCGGGGCCTGTCGTTCTCGAACTGGGGGAGCAGCCGTCCGGCCCGCTCGATCGGGCCCGCCACGAGCTGCGGGAAGAAGGCGACGTACACCGCGAACGACAGGAGGTCACGAGTCGGAGCGAGGTCCCGCCGGTACACGTCGATCGTGTAGGACATCGTCTGGAACGTGTAGAAGGAGATGCCGACGGGGAGCACCACGTCGAGGCCGGGCCGGGCGGGATCGAGCCCGAGCTGGTCGAGGAGGCCGGCGGCGGAATCCACGAAGAAGCCGAAGTACTTGAAGAACCCGAGGATCCCGAGGTTCACGACGACGCTCGTTGCGAGCAGAGCTCTGCGGGTCCGCTCGTGTGCTTCACCACCGAGGCGCCGGCCGACCAGGTAGTCCACTGCGGTCGATACCCATATGAGGCCGAGGAACCGCCAATCCCACCACCCGTAGAACACGTAGGAGGCCACAAGTAGCAGGCCGTTCTGGCTGCGTCGCGGCAGCCGCCAGTAGACGACGAAGACCGCTGCCAGCAGGGCTGCGTACTCGAGACTGTTGAACGTCATGGCGGTGCGATCAAGCTAGCGACGCAGGAGCCCGGGGATCGGCTCTAGGGTCTCATCGACTCATCCGCCACGGAGCAGCCATGGCCATCGTCGTCGGCGACGCCACCTTCACGTACCCGGGAGGCGACCCGCTGTTCGTCGACGTGTCCTTCAAGGTGGACACCGGGGCCCGGGTGGGCCTGATCGGCGACAACGGAACCGGCAAGTCGACGCTCCTGCGCTGCATCGCCGGCCTGCTCGAGCCCGAGGCAGGGACGATCGCAGTGGACGGCGAGGTCCGCTACATGCCACAGTCGATCGGCCAGGCCGACGACCCAGTGGACGTCCGCAGCTTCCTCGCGTCGCTCGGCAGCCGCAGGGAGCTCCGGGCCTTCCGGTCGCTCGGAGCCGCCGAACGCGCCAACGAAGCGCACCCCACGCCCGAGACGGGGCTGGCGCTCGCCGAGGCCCACGCCGAGTGGGCCGAGGTCCACGGCTACGAACTGGAAGCCCTCTGGGATGCTGCGACGACCCGAGTGCTGCGCCGGCCGCTGGAGACGGCCGGACCGCGGCTCGTCACCGAGCTGTCCGGAGGGGAGAGGAAGCAACTCGCGCTCGAGATCCTGTTGAGCGGCGACGCCGACGTCCTGCTCCTCGACGAGCCCGACAACTTCCTCGACGTGCCGGCCAAGCGCCGGTTGGAGAGACGGCTCCTGTCGTCGGACAAGACGATCCTCATGGTCAGCCACGATCGCGGACTCCTCTCCGCGGCCGTCTCCCGAATCGTCACCCTGGAGAGCCTGGGCGCCTGGGTGCACGGAGGCTCGTTCGCCGGCTACCACGAGGAGCGCGAGGCCCGGAACGCCCGCCTCGGCGACGCCCAGGAGCGGTGGAGAGAAGAGGAGCGTCGCCTGTTCCGGCACTACAAGATCCTCAAGCAGCGCGCCTCGATCAGCGACGCCAACGCGCCCCGGGCCGACGCAGCGGAGACCCGCTGGAAACGGTTCGTGGCTGCGGGACCGCCGCCGGCGCCGCCGGCTCCCCAGCGGGTCACGATGCGGCTGCGCGGCGCCGACTCGGGACGCCGCGTGGTGCGGTGCACGGCATTGGAGCTCACCGGCCTCACCGACCCGTTCTCGTTCGAGGTCTTCTTCGGCGAGAGGGTCGCCGTGCTCGGTCCGAACGGGTCGGGCAAGTCCCACTTCGTCCGTCTCCTGGGGGGAGAGCCCGTCGCCCACGAAGGCACCTGGACCTTGGGAGCCCGGGTCACCCCGGGCGTGTTCGTCCAGACCAACGAGCGCCCGGAGTTCGCCGGCCGCAGCGCCGGTGAGGCGATCGCCCGCCACGCCGGTTCCGATGAGGCCGTGATGCGGGGCCTGGCCCGCTACGGGCTGCAGGGAACCGTCCGGCAGAGGTACGAGACGCTCTCCGGGGGTCAGCAGGCCCGGCTTCAGGTGCTGGCCCTCGAGCTCGAGGGTGCCAACCTGCTGCTCCTCGACGAGCCCACAGACAACCTCGACCTGGTCTCTGCAGAGGCCCTGCAGGACGCGCTCGATGGTTTCGTCGGCACCGTCGTGGCGGTCACCCACGACCGCTGGTTCATGCGGGCCTTCGACCGGTTCATCGTGTTCGGCCTCGACGGGTCGGTCACCGAGGCGCTCGACCTCGAGGCGGCGCTGGCCGTCGTCTCGCAGGAAGGGCGGCCTGCACCCGGCTCCCTGGTTCCGCTCGGCGCGGGCCCCGAGTAGCGTGCCTGCGATGGAGACACGGACCATCGGATCGCTCGAGGTGTCGGCGGTCGGGCTCGGATGCAACAACTTCGGCCGAAGGGTCGACGAGGCCGGAACTGCAGCCGTGGTGGGCGCCGCCCTGGAGCACGGGATCACGCTGTTCGACACCGCCGACGTGTACGGCGAAGGGCTCTCGGAGGAGTACCTGGGAGCGGCGCTGCGCGGCCACAGGGACGAGGCGGTGATCGCCACCAAGTTCGGGATCGAGATGCCGGGGGGCTCGGGCGCATCCCCGGCGTGGATCGAACAAGCCGTCGCCGACAGCCTCCGGCGGCTGGGCGTCGATCACATCGACCTGTACCAGTTGCACCGGCCCGACGACGAGACCCCGGTCGAGGACACCCTCGAAGCCCTGAACCGGCTGGTGACCGCAGGCACGGTGCGAGAGATCGGATGCTCCAACGCAGCGGCACGGTGGATCGACGAGACGGTGGGGTTGTCCGCCATTCGCGGCCTCGCCGGCTGGGCCTCCGTCCAGAACCACTACAGCCTCCTGCACCGGGAGCCGGAGGCCGACGGGGTCCTCGCTGCGTGCCAGCGGCACGGCCTGGCGTTCCTCCCCTACTTCCCGCTGGCGAGCGGCATGTTGACGGGCAAGTACCGAGCCGGCGAGCCGCTCCCGGAGGGCTCCCGGCTGGCCGGGATCCCTGCCGAACGGGCTGCGCCGTTCATGAACGACGAGGCGTTCGCCGTGGTCGAACGGCTCGAAGAGTGGGTGGAGCGCCGGGGCCGTTCACTCCTGGACCTGGCCTTCGGGTACCTGCTGGCGCAACCATCGGTTGCCTCGGTGATCTCGGGAGCGACCACACCCGAGCAGGTCGCCGCCAACGCCGCGGCCGGTGGATGGCAGCTCGACCCCGGCGACCTGGCCGAGGTGTCGGAGATCTCGGCCCGCTGAGGCCCTTCCGGTCGGCCCGCCTACCATCACACGATGCCATCGCCGGAGCCTCTCGACGACCTCGACGCCACCCGCGCCGCAATCGTCTCGAAGGGCCTGGTGGCCACCGCCTCTGCGTACCTGACCTCCGACGTGGCGATTGCTCTGCCGTTCGAAGCCCTCGGGCCCTTCAAGCGGCTCCTGCTCCAGTTCTTCTCCCCCGCACCCTGGGGGGAATCCGATGCACAGGCGCTCGGGGAGGTGGTCGCACCGCACGTCGAGGAGGGGTGGTGGGAGCACGACCTGGGGAGCGGGATCACGCTGGCTCACGGGATCCGCGACGGCGCCTACGTCCTCCGGGTCGGCGGCGGCACGGGCGGCGCACCGTCGATCTTCGACCGGGTCTTCGACGGCCCGGTGGTCCCGGAGGCCACCCCCCATCCCCGCAAGGTCAAGTTCACCACCGGAGGGACCCCGGCACCGGGACGCTGGTATCGACGCGGCGACGCTGGAGCGCCCGACGACGAGCGTGTGCGCCGTCTCTTCGCCGAGCCGGACGTCACCGACGTCATGGTGGCCGGGGACTTCGTCACCGTCGGGATCCGGTCCTCATGGGAGCACCGCCTCGAGCCCCTGCTCGCGCTGGTGACCGAACTGTTCGCCGGTTCCGAGGCGCCTGCATCGGCCCCGGAGCGGACCCGCGACGAGCTGCTGGCCGAAGCCGGCCGCCTCGCCGAGACCAGACCCGAGGAACTGCACCTCCTCGATCCCGACGACCCGGAGGGACGGAGCCGGCTCGTCGCCTCGATGGACGCGCCGGATGCCCGGGTGCGGCGGGTCGCCGTGGCCGTCCTCGTCGAATCCGCCGACCCGGATGTGCGACGCGATGCCGTGGCGAGGGGCCTCTCCGACACCGCCAGGCCGGTGCGGCGCACCGCGGTGGACGCCGCCGCGGACGCCGCCGACCAGGGGCTGCGCGGTGTGTTCGAGTCGCTGCTCTCCGACGGCGACGCCTGGATCCGCTGGAAGGCGACCCGGGCCCTCGGTGAATTGGGCATCGGGCCGAGCCGCTCCGTCGTGGAGGCCCGGCTCGACGATGCCGATTTCCAGGTCCGCTTCGAAGCAAGCCGGGTGCTGCGCGGCTGATCCCCCGGCCGGGTGCTGCCGCCGCCGATAGGCTTGCCGTGATGGAGCGACGGACGGGTTTCATCGTCTGGCTGGTGACCACCGTCGTGGTCGCCGCGGCAGGCTGGTTCGTGTACGACCGCCTCACCAGCATCCCGTACCTGGCCGGCCGAGCCGATCCCGCGGCCCTCCTCGAGAATCCGGAGCTGATCTTCGAGGATCCGGGCATCCTCGGCAGCGCGGTGGAGCAGCGGGTCACCGCGGCGGTGGCGGCTTGCATGGAGGAGGCGGGCCTGGAGTACCGGGGCCCGGTCGCCATCGAAGACCTCGACGACCGGTACGACCCGGCGACCGACGGGTACGGGATCGCCGCCTCGGCGGACCCGCCCGACATTCGGCTGTCCGGCTCGCTGCGGGGCGAGCGGAGGGCGCTCTACGAAGCGGCCCTCTACGGCACCTCCCTCGCCGATGCCACGACGGCATCGGGATGCGCCGCAGTGGGCAGAGCCGAACTGGCCGCCGCCGTCGCCGAGCTCGAGGCGCTCCCCTACTCGATCGAACAGCTCGAAGCCGATGCGCTCGCACATCCTGCCTACGTCGCCGCCCGGGCCGAGTGGTCGGCGTGCATGGCCGAGAGCGGCTACCCCGC
>CAYXHU010000150.1:0-5304 GCA_964464675.1 uncultured Acidimicrobiia bacterium | reverse complement strand
CTCGATCGGATCCGAGCTGTGCGCGACGATCGCCCGATTCTCTCCATCCGAGCTCATCAAGCTCGACCGGGACGAGAACGCACTCCACCGGCTGCAGCTCCGCCTGGAAGGCCGGGCACTGCTCGACGCTGACTCGCTCGTCGTCGCCGACATCCGCGACGCCGACGCCATAGACCACGTCATGGACCTCTACCGCCCCGACGTCGTCTTCCACGCCGCGGCCCTCAAGCACGTCACCTTCCTGGAACGCTTCCCGGACGAGGCGGCCAAGACCAACGTCATCGGCACCCTCAACGTGCTCTCTGCCGCCGTCGAGGCCGGTGTGCGCCGGTTCATCAACGTGAGCACCGACAAGGCGGCCGATCCCGTCAACGTGCTCGGCCTCACCAAGCGGATCGGGGAAGCGCTCACCCACGGCGTCTGCGCATCGACCCCGACGGTGGGGATCTCGGTCCGCTTCGGCAACGTGCTGGGGAGCCAGGGCTCGGTGATCACGACCCTGCGCCGGCAGATCATCCAGGGCGGGCCGCTCACGATCACCGACCCTGAGGTGAGCCGCTACTTCATGACGATAGAGGAAGCGGTACAGCTGGTCGTGGACGCGGGTGCGTTCGGGCAGACCGGCGAGATCATGGTGCTGGACATGGGCGAACCGGTCCGGATCGTCGATCTCGCCCGGGAGCTGATCGCCGAGATCGCCCCGGGGATGGACATCCCCATCGAGTACACGGGCCTGCGGCCCGGCGAGAAGCTCCACGAGGTGCTCGTCGGCGAGGGTGAGCGCCTGCTCCGTCGTCCTCACGAGATGATCTCGTGCTACGCGGCTCCGCTCCTGTCACCGCGGGCCGTGGAAGCCCTCGACGGCGCGTCGAACGGGCAATTCCGCAGGCGCCTCCAGCACCTCGCCGAAGCCAACGGGGTGGTCACCCCGCTCCGCAGGCGCCCCCCCACCGTGACCGTACCCGTGCCGACCGAAGTGAGGCGAACATCGTGAGCAGCTCCAGCGGCCGGTCCCCCGGCGACAACGGCAACCTCGGCTCGACACACCAGGTGGAGATCCTCCAGGCGCTCTGGCGCCGGCGGCTCCTCATCCTCACCGTCACCGCGGTGGCAGGCATCCTGGCGTTCGCGCTCTCCCAGCTGCAGACGAAGCAGTACGAGGCCACCGCCCAGATGATCCTGGCGGACCCCGGGAGCTCCTCGGTCTTCGACGATTCCGGCCTCCTCACCGACCCGACGCGCCACGTGCGCACCCAGGCCGAGCTGGCCACCTCCCGCCCGGTGCTCATCGCGGCCTCGCGCCTCGTCGACGGGCGGCTCGACGCCGACGCCCTCGAGGACGTGGTCGGCGTCCAGGCGTCCCGCGATCTCGACCTGCTCACCATCCACGCGCTGGACGTGACCCCGGAAGGTGCCGCCGAGATCGCCGACGCCGTCGGGATCGCCTACCAGCAGGTCGTCAGCGAAGAAGTCCAGGCCACGGCGTCGGAAGCCATCGCCGAACTGGACGACGCCCGGGCCGAGATCCAGGCCCGCATCGCAGAACTGGAACGCGCCATCGAGGCCGAACCCGACAACGCGGCACTCCGGGCCGAGCGGGACGCCGCCGTCGCCGAGGCCGTCGGGCTCGAGGGGCGCTCCAGGCAGATCGCCGTGGATGCAGCCCTGTACGGATCGGGCGTGCAGCTCTTCGAGCCGGCCCGCCTCCCCGAGGGCCCGGCCCGGCCGCAGCCGGTGCGCAACGCGCTGGTCGGTGCTTTCTTGGGGCTCATCGCGGCCGGCGGCTTCGCCTGGTGGCGATCCCAGCGCACCCTCACCGCCGACCACCGCCACGATCCGGCGCCCATCCTGCAGGCACCCCTCCTCGGCGTGGTCCCCGACCTCGCGGCGATGAAGGTGACCAGTCATGCTCCATCACTCACCGACCCCGACTCGGCGGCCGCCGAGGCCTACAACTTCGTCGCCGCCTCGCTGCTCCACGCCGTCGGCGAAGGGGCGGAGGCGGTGGTGCTCGTCACCAGCCCGGGTGAAGGAGACGGCAAGACGGTCACCGCGGTCAACATCGCGGTCGCCGTGGCGCGGGGAGGACGCGAGGTGATCATCGTCGACGGCGACGAGCGGGTGCGCGGGCTGACGAGATGGTTCGGCGCCCCGCACGCCGCCGGGCTCACGGACCTCGGCCACGGACGGAAGTACGAGGAATGCAGCAGCCTCCTGGTCGGCTGGTCCGGCGCCGCGTTCTCTTTCGTCCCCAGCGGCTCCCCGGTCGAGAACACCGCGGGGTTCTTCAGGTCCTCCGAGTTCGGGCACGCGCTCGCCTCGCTGCGCGAGAGAGGGGCGCTGGTGATCCTCGACAGCCCGCCGACACTGGTCGTCTCCGACACCCTGGCAATGGCACCCCATGTGGACGGGGTCGTCCTCGTGGTGAGACAGGGAACCGCGTTGCGCGCCATCGAAGAGACCCGGGACCGGATCGCCTCGGCGGGCACCCCCATCCTCGGGTACGTGTTCAACCGGGCCCATCACCGGTCGGCCAGCCACTACGGGTACGAGTATGGGGAATACCACGCGAACCAACGCGCCGCGTCGAACGGCCACGCCAACGGCCAGGCCAACGGCAAGCCGGCGGCCGTGTCGATCCGCCGGTGAGTCACCGGCCGTGCCGGTAGATCTCGGTGATCTCGTGCACGGTCCTCGTGATGTCGAACGGGCTGCCGGCCAGCAGGGCCGGTGCGACAGCGCGGTCCGCCGATGGGGCGGCCAACAGACCACGGAGCGCCTCGGCCCACACCTCGGCCGGCTCATCGAGCGACAGGAACTCCACCGCCTCGGGCAGCACCGCGACCTCTCTGGTGACGGCGTGGGAGCACAGACAGCGCAGCCCGGCGGCTTGGGCTTCGATGACCGCCTGGGGGAGACCCTCCCACAGAGAGGGGAACACGAAGGCGTCAATGGCCTGCAACAGGGGGGCGACCTCGTCCACTTCGCCGGCGAAGACGACTCGCCGCAGCCCCTTTCGGCGGACGAGTTGCTCGAGCTCGCCCCGCAGCGAACCCTCCCCCACGAACAGGAACCACACCCTGCTCCCGGAGCGCTCCAGTACCTCGGCGATCTCGAGCATGAACCGGTGGTTCTTCATGACGTCGAAGCGGCCCACGTGACCGACGACGTGGTCTTCCGGTGGTATCCCGAGCCGGGCGCGGGGATCGGCGTCCGGGGCCCGGCGGAACCTCCCCAGGTCGAGGCCCCAATACAGGACCCGCCGATCGTCGCGCTCCCTCCAACCGGGGCCGAACAGGGCGGCCATCGCCTCGTTCGAGACGCCGAGCCCGAGGGTGGCGTACTCCTCGATCCACCTTCGCATCAAGGACAGGTAGGCGCGCCGCATCAGACCGGGGCTCTCATGTGGAGCGGTCAGGCTCTGGGCAATGCGGACCGGCACGCCGTGCTTGGCCGCCACGCGCAAGACGTGGCCGCTGAAGAAGTGCACATGGCTGTGCACCACGTCGTACCTACCTGTGCTGAGGACGTTCGAGAAGTCTCTGCCCAGGCGGCGCCGGCTCCGGGTGCCGACGAACACCCGGCTGCCGAGTGCCCGAGCCTCCGGCGCGAGCGACCCCTCGTCGCCGCTCAGGCAGTAGAAGTCCATCTGGACGGCCCGGCGATCCAGGGCGCGCAGTGCCTGGAGCAGCCAGATCTCGATCCCGCCCCGGTTGAGCGAGCCCAGGACGTGCAGGACCTTCGTCATGATCGAGCCTCGCGGATTCGCCGGGCGGCCGAACGAGAAGCCTGGCAGCGGCCGCCCCCCGGGTCAAGGAGCCTCGGATGAGCGTGCCCAAGACCCCGGCATCTCCCCGGCCCGCCATCGTCGCAGCACCGCTGCTCCTGCTGGCGGGTGCGGTCCTGCTGGTGCCGCTGCTGACCCCGCCCGCCCACGAGACGGGCCAGTTGGAGCGCGCCGCCTGGCTCGGCTCGAGCCTCGTCGCCGCCGGATCGATCGCCGTGGCCAGGTGGCGGTACGGTCTGGGGTGGTTCTCTCCTCCGATCGCCTACGCCTGGATCTTCTGGCTGTTCCACTTCGGCCTGGTCTTCCCGGCCGCCGTCGCCCCAGCGGTGCTGGATGCGTACCCGGCCTGGGCGGTGGACTGGCTGTACTACCCGGAAGCCGGCAAGGCGGCGGTTCTCGCCGCCCAGTTCCTCGCTGCCTTCCTGGCGGGCTGGATGCTGGCCTGGGGCCGGCCCGTCGATGGTCGGCGTTCCGTCCCCGGGACGGCGTTTCGTGCCCCCGACCTCGTCGCCCTGGGTTGGTGGGTGATCGCCGCCGGCGGGTTCTGGGTCCTCAGGGGTGTGATTCGCTACGGGATCGCCGCGTTCACGCTGGGATACGAGGACTACTTCCCGATCCACAACGACTTCTCGTGGGCCCTGTTCGTGATCGCGTTCGGCATCGCGCTCCACCTCGCCGGCGGCCGCAGCATCGGCGCCGCGTTCCGCACCGCGGCCTGGGCCTATGCGCCGCTGGCGCTGCTGAGCTTCCTGGCTGGGGCCCGTACCGCCCCACTCGCAACCGCCGCGGTCCTCGCCGTCGTCCTGAGCTACCGCGGCTTCCGGATCTCTCGCGTCCGGCTCGCGGCCGGCGTGCTGGCCGCCCTCGCCGCCATCGCGTTCGTCCAGCAGACTCGCGGCTACGGCATCGAAGGTGCGGGGGCCTGGCCCACCGTCGCCGAGGCCGCCAATCCACTCGGAGGCATGATGGAGCTCGGCGGAAGCCTCCGGCCGGTCGCCGCGACGGTCGAGTACATCGACGTCGGCCACCAGCCCCTCCTGGCGGGGAGCACGTACACGTATCCGTTGCTGCGCATCGCCGAGCAAGTGCTCGGCTCCGAGAATCGGGACCCCGATGACGACCCGAGGCTGGTCGCCTCGTACTTCTCCTCCCTGCATCGCTCGGCCATGGGGTTCTCGGTGGTCGCCGAGGCGTACGTCAACGGAGGCAGCGCGGGGGTCTTCTCGTTCGGGTTGCTCTGGGGTGCCGTGCTCGGCTTCGCGATGTCGAAGCTGCGCGGGCCGTACGGTCTGGCGGCCTTGGTCGTCATGCTGATGCCGATGGTCGTCAACATCCGCAACTCGTTCATCTTCGTGCCCGGGTGGCTGTTCTGGGGAGTGGCCGCTCTCCTGGTGGGCCGATTCGTGATCCGGCCGGCCCTGCTCCGGCGCGAGGCCGCCGCGGTGTCCGCCCGCGTCTGACCTGCCCGGCGCGCCGTCACCGCGCCAGTACGGGCGTTCGGGCCGCCTCGCGCAGGG
>CAYXHU010000149.1:0-5309 GCA_964464675.1 uncultured Acidimicrobiia bacterium | reverse complement strand
ACGTCGCTCGACTGGGGGATCCCGATTCCCTGGGACGAGGCGCACGTCACCTACGTGTGGTTCGACGCGCTCACCAACTACTTGACGGCCGCCGGCTACGGGAGCGACGACGAAGCGTTCGCCCGCTGGTGGCCGGCGGTGCACATCATCGGCAAGGACATCCTGCGCTTCCACTGCGTCTACTGGCCGGCCATGCTGATGTCGGCCGGCATCGAGCCGCCCGAGAGCGTCCTCGTGCACGGGTTCCTGCTGGTCGGCGGCGAGAAGATGTCCAAGACCAGGCTGAACCAGATCGCCCCGTCCGATCTGGTGGCCACCTTCGGGGTGGACGGGTTCCGGTACCACTTCCTGCGGGACCAGCCGTTCGGGCCGGACGGCGACTTCTCGTACGAGGGCATGGTGGCCCGCTACAACGCCGACCTGGCCAACAACCTCGGCAACCTCATGGCCCGGGTGGCCGCCGTCGTCGCCACCAAGTGCGGGGGCATCGGGCCGGTGCCGCCGGGTAATGCGCCGCTCGGCGATGCCGCCGCAGCCGCTTACGAGGAAGCGGCCGCCGCCTGGGCGGCCGCGATGCCGTCGCTGGCCCTGGAGGCCTCGTGGAGGCTCATCCACGAGGCGAACGCCTACCTCGAAGACCACGAGCCGTGGAAGCTGGATCCGGGCCAGGCCGTCGACGCAGTCATGGGAGCCGCCGTCGAGGCGCTGCGGATCGTCGCAGTGCTCGCCGCTCCTGCCATCCCGGGGGCGGCCGCAGAGATCTGGCGCCGCATCGGTCTGCAGGGCTCGCCGAGCGAAGCCCGCCTCCCCGAGGCCGCCGCGTGGGGCGGCTATCCCGGAGACCTGCCGGTCCACAAGGGGCCGGCCCTGTTCCCGCGCATCTCGGCGTGACCTCCTGGGTCGACAGCCACTGCCACCTCCACCTGTGCGACGCGCCCGCCGACGACCTGGTCCGCCGGGCGGTCGCAGCCGGAGTGGCCTGGATGGTGTGCCTGGGCACCGACGCTCCGGGGTCGGAGGCGGCGCTGGCGCTCGCCGACGCTCACGACGAGGTGGAGGCGGCGGTCGGGATGCACCCGCACGACGCCACCCGCTGGGCCGAGGAGGGGGACCGGATCGTCGAGTTGGCGCGGCGGGCCTCTGCCATCGGGGAGTGCGGCCTGGACTTCTACCGTGATCTCTCCCCGCGTGACGTCCAGCTCGCGGTCCTGAGGGCGCAGATCGAGCTGGCCGGCGACCTCGACCTGCCGATCGTCGTCCACTGCAGGGACGCATTCCGAGAGCTGTACGAGGAGATCGAAGGCTCCGGTGCCGGGCCCCGGACCGTGCTCCACTGCTGGACGGGCGGACCTCGCTGGACCCGCCGCTTCCGCGAGCTCGGGGTGACGTTCTCGTTCGCCGGCCCGATCACCTTCGAGAAGGGGGACACGGTGCGGCTGGCCGCAGCCGAGGCTCCGATCGACCGCACCATGGTGGAGACCGACTCTCCGTACCTGACGCCGCCGCCGCATCGGCGCGACCCGAACGAGCCGGCCAACGTCGTCGCCGTGGGGCATGCGCTCGCGGACGTGTGGGGACTGGACCGCGCCGAGGTGGCCCGGGTGACCTCGGCGACCGCGGCCCGGGTGTTCCGCCGTGGCTGAGGGCCCGCTCGGGAGGGCCGCCACGGCCCGTGTGCTGGCCAAGCACGCGGTGGACCCGCGCCGGTCGCTCGGGCAGCACTTCCTGGTGGAGCCCAACATCGTCGAGCGCATCGTCGAGATCAGCGGGGTCGGGCCGGGCGACCGGGTGCTCGAGATCGGCGCCGGTGCCGGGACGCTCACCAGGGGCCTGGCCGCCGCCGGGGCGAGGGTGGTGGCTCTCGAGATCGACGAGCGCCTCCGCCCGGTGCTCGACGAGGTGCTCGACGGTGTGCCCGGGGTGGACGTGCGGTTCGAGGACGCGACACGGCTCGACCTCCCCGCCATGCTCGGCCGCGGGTCCTGGGTCGTGGTCGCCAACCTCCCGTACAACGTCGGCGTCCCGATCGTGCTCGACCTGCTCAGGTTCGCCCCTCGGGTCGAGCGCCTGGTGGTGATGCTGCAGCGTGAGGCAGTCGAGCGCCTGGCCGCCGGTCCCGGATCCAAGACCTACGGTGTCCCGTCGGTGGTGGCCGGTCTGCACGCCGATGTCTCGGTGCCGCTGCGCGTCCCGCCGACGGTGTTCCTCCCCCGGCCCGAAGTCGAGTCCGCGGTGGCCGTGCTGGAACGGCGCCCCGTCCGGGGTGATGCGGAGAGGGCGATCCGCCTGGCGGTCGCCGCGTTCTCGCAGCGCCGCAAGATGCTGCGCCGGTCGCTGGTGGGCGAACTGACCGATCCCGAGACGACGCTGAGAGCAGCCAGGATCGACCCGACGTCCCGCGCCGAGGACGTTGAGCCCGCCGGGTACCTGAGGCTCGCCGAGGCGGCACGGTGACGCTCCTGGCCCGGGCCAAGGTGAACCTGAGCCTGCAGGTCCGGGCCCGGGACGCGGCGGGGATGCACCCGCTTCGCTCCTTCGTGCAGTCGGTCGATTGGTCCGACGAGGTCGGCCTCGCCGACGCGGAGGAGGACGGGATCACCGTGGACGGAGACCCCGAGGTGCCCGCCGACGAAGAGAACCTGGCATGGCGCGCCGTAGAAGCGGTGCGGGGTGCCGCCGCAACTGCAGCACCGGTGGCGCTCTCGTTGGTGAAGCGGATCCCGGCGGCGGCCGGGCTCGGGGGCGGGAGCGCCGACGCGGCCGCCGCCCTGGTGTTGGCGGCCCGCCGTTTCGGGCTCGGTGACGAGCGGCGGGACGCGCTCGCCCCGGGCCTCGGGGCGGACGTGCCGTTCTGCCTGAGGGGTGGCACCGCCTGGATGGAGGGTCACGGCGAGGTCCTCACCCCCGTGCCGACTGCCGCCGACTACTCGCTCGCAGTGGTCGTGCCTCCCTTCCGGCTGGCGACCGGTGCCGTCTACCGGCGGTGGGACGAACTGGGCGGCCCCGGCGGTCCCGGCATCTCGGGACGAGCCCTGCCCGCGTCGCTGCGCGAGCTGGCCCCGCTGGTCAACGACCTGTACCCGGCGGCCGTCGATCTCGAGCCGGATCTGGGTGACTGGGCCGCCGACCTGGCGCGGCGCTGGGGTGTCCCTGCAGCGATGTCGGGGAGTGGTCCGGCGCTGTTCGGGTTCTTCGCCACGCCCGACGAGGCCGACGAGGCGGCCCGCATCGCTGCAGCGGGTGCCGGAGCGGCCCGCGGCTGCGTTCCGGTGGCGGCGGGCTGGCTGGATGCGCCCGCCGGTACACTGCCATGACCCTCGAGTGGGGGGTGGTGTAACCGGCAGCACGCGGGGTTTTGGTCCCCGAAGTACGGGTTCGAGCCCTGTCCCCCCAGCGACGCGGAGGCGAGCATGAGCGTACGGGCGATCGTCCTGGCCGCCGGCCAGGGCACCCGAATGAAGTCCGATGTCCCCAAGGTGCTCCACGAGGTCGCCGGGCGGCCGCTCGTGTCGTGGGTGCTCGATGCGGTCGGAGAGCTCGACCCGGCGGAGATCGTGGTGGTGATAGGCCACGAGGCGGACCTGGTCCGCGAGGCGCTCCCCGACGGGGTCACGGTGGTCGTGCAATCCGAGCAGCTCGGCACCGGCCACGCCGTGATGGTCGCCGTGGAGGCGATGGGGGACGTCTCGGACGACACCCTGGTCGTACTGCCGGGGGACATGCCGCTGATTCGCCCCGGCTCCCTCGGCTCCCTGCTCGCTGCGCACGGCGACGCCGCGGCCACGCTGCTCACGGCTCGTTTGGACGATCCGACCGGGTACGGCCGGGTGGTGCGCGACGGCGAACGGGTGGTGGCGATCGTCGAAGAGCGCGACGCCGACGAGCGCGGGCGTGCCATCTCCGAGGTCGCCCTCTCCACCTACGCATTCGACGGCGGGCGGCTCACCGAGGCGCTGAGGCGGATCGGCCGGGGCAACTCCCAGGGCGAGTACTACCTGACCGATGTGGTCGCGCTGCTCGCCGACGCCGGGGTGGGTGCCGTCACAGCCGCAGATCCCGCCGACGTGCAGGGGGTCAACTCCCACGACCAACTGGCGGCCGCCGCGGCGGAGATGCGCCGCCGCATCAACCTCGAGCTGATGCAGTCCGGCGTGTGGATGCAGGACCCGGCCCGCGTCTACGTGGACGCCGGGTGTGTCGTGGAGGCCGGGGCGCGTCTCTACCCGGGCGTGCACCTGGAGGGGTCGACCAGGGTGGCCGCCGGCGCGACCGTCGGGCCGGAGGTCTTCGCGGCCGACTCGGTGATCGGCGAAGGCTCGCGCGTCTGGTACGCGGTGCTGCGGGGAGCCGAGGTCGGCTCCGGCGTGGAGGTCGGTCCCTATGCCAGCTTGAGACCGGGGAGCATGCTGCACGACCGCAGCAAGGTCGGCACGTTCGTCGAGACGAAGCAGACGATCGTCGGACGGGGCAGCAAGGTGCCCCACCTGTCGTACCTGAGCGACGCCACTATCGGCGAGGACAGCAACATCGGGGCCGGCACGATCACCTGCAACTACGACGGGTACCGCAAGCACGCCACCGTGATCGGGGACCGGGTGTTCATCGGTTCGGACACGATGCTCGTAGCCCCGATCGAGGTCGGCGACGAGGCCTACACGGGGGCGGGCTCGACGGTCACCAAGGACGTCGCGCCCGGTTCGCTGGCGGTGGAGCGTTCGCCCCAGCGGGAGGTGCCGAACTACGCTGCGAGGAGGGCCGCACGGGAGGCCGGTCGGAGGGCCGATGAAGGCTGAGATGAAGCTCAAGAGCCGGAAGCGGATGATGCTGTTCTCCGGCTCGGCGAACGAACCGCTCGCCCGGGAGGTAGCCGGGCTCCTCGACATCGAGTTGGGGTCGGTGTCCCGATCGGTGTTCCCGAACGGCGAGATCTACGTCCGGTTCGACGAGAGCGTGCGCGGTGCCGACGCCTTCGTGATCCAGAGCCATTCTGCTCCGATCAACCACCACATCATGGAGCAGCTGATCATGCTCGACGCTCTCGAGCGGGCGTCGGCGAAGCGCAAGACCGCGGTCATCCCCTTCTACGGCTACGCCCGCCAGGACCGCAAGAGCAGGGCGCGCGAGCCGATCAGCGCGCGGCTGATGGGCGACCTGCTGACGTCGGCCGGAGCCGACCGGATCGTGTCCATGGACCTGCACAGCCAGCAGATCCAGGGCTTCGTGGCCAAGCCGTTCGACCACCTGACCGCCCTTCCGGTGCTCAAGGAGTACCTGATGCGTAACATGGTCCAACGGGTGTTGATCATTAC
>CAYXHU010000148.1:0-5310 GCA_964464675.1 uncultured Acidimicrobiia bacterium | reverse complement strand
CCGCGACCGCCGAGCTCATCGAGACCGCGCTCCTCGATCCCGGCCGACCCTCGGTGACCGCGGTGACCAGACCGATCGAGCCGGCCACCTCCCCCGCCGTCATCGACGACGCGGTGGAACGAGCCCGAAGCCTCATCGAGGCACCCGTCACGCTCAGCCGCGTGAACCCGCCCGCCCGCATCGAGTTCCCGGTGTCGGTGCTCGAAGAGGCCCTGCAGACCGAGGTGGTGGGGACGACGGACATCAGCATCGTGCTCACGTTCGCCGCCGAGCCGCTGCTCGAGTACCTCGACGCGCGTCGCTCTTCCCTCGAGTTCCCCGCCGTGGACGCCGAGATCGTCATCCGACCCGACGACACACCGTCGATCATCCCGGGCCGCAACAGCATGGTGGTGAACGACGAGGCCATCCCCAGCGCGGTCATGGCGGCGGCCACGTCGGTCACCCGGTTCGCAGCGCTGCCGTACGGCGAGGGAGAGGAGCCGGAACTCACGACCGAAGAGGCCGAGGACCTCGGGATCAAGGAGCTGCTGTACCGGGCGACCACGTTCTTCCCGTGCTGCGGCGACCAGACCAACCTCAACCGGATCAACAACATCCACCTGATCGCCGACGCGGTCGACGGCGTCATCGTGCTGCCCGGCGAGACCTTCTCCCTCAACGAGCACGTCGGCCCGCGAACGATCGAGAAGGGGTACGCCGCCGCAGGAGCCATCATCGGAGACGAGGTGGAGTGCTGTGACCACCCCGAGAACATCGGGGGCGGGGTCAGCCAGTTCACGACGACTCTCTACAACGCGGTTTTCTTTTCCGGCCTGGAGGACGTCGACCACACCCCCCACACGCTGTACTTCCCGAGGTACCCGGAGGCACGTGAGGCGACGCTGGGGTACCCCAGCCCCGACCTGGAGTTCCGCAACAACACCGACTCCGCCGTGTACATCAAGACGTGGCACACCGACGACAGCGTCAGTGTCGAGTTCTACGGCGACAACGGAGGCATCACGGTCACGTCGCGGTTGTCGGAGCGGTGCTGCTTCACCGAGCCGTTCGACGCGTACGAGCCCGACCCGGACCTCAATCCTGACGAAGAAGAGGAGATCGACCCCGGGTCGGCCGGCTGGACGGTGACCGTGTACCGGGACATCGAGCATCCGGACGGCAGTATGGAGACCCAGGAGTGGACCTGGACCTACCGGCCCTTCCCGCGCAAGATCGCCGTGCACCCCTGCAAGCTGCCCGAGGACCACGACGACTACGACCCGACGATCCAGTGCCCCAATCCGATCCCGGCACTGTTCGGGCTCACCGAGGCGGAAGCCCGGGCCGCCCTCAACGCGCTCGGCCTGGTGATGGAGATCGGCGAGCCCTGGATCGTCGAAGACCCGGCCGCGGTGGGCACGGTGCGCTGGGCCAGCCACGGGCAGGGCGAATACCTGGAGCCCGGGTCCGTGGTGACGGTGCGGATCGGAGCCCTGGCGCCGTGAGGAGACGGCTGGTGCCGGCCTCTCAGCCTGGATCCGCCGGCTGCGCGCTCGGCCTCTCGCCGTAGAACACGAACAGCTCGCGGATTTCCCGAGAGGCTCGCGACACCGACGCGTCGTCCCAGCCTTCGGAACGGCGGGCGACCACCTGGCTCGAGGCCGCGAACACGTGGACGATCGATTCGTCGATCGTGAACAGCCGGGCCGCGAGCCGGCCCGCGAAGCCTCCAGGATCGGAATCCCTCGTGAACCCGTGCCCGTCCTGGCCGGTGATGCTCCTGTCGGTGTCGAACACGGCGACCTCGCCGAGCACTATCGCCTGCACCTCGATCGGCTGTCCCATGGTCTCCATCGCGTCGGGAGCGACACTCTACCGCCCGGCGGTCGGCACTCCGGTGCTCGCGTCGCCCACGACGTGGAGCTTGAGCAAGTTCGTCGAGGCGCGCTGATTGGGTGGGATCCCGGCTGCCATCGCGATCCACTCGCCGTCCCCGACGAGCCCCATGTCGAGGAGCATCCGCTCGGCGGCGGCGATCATCTCGTCGGTGGAACCGAGCCTGGGGAACATCACCGGCCTCACCCCTCTGAGCAGCGCCATGCGCCGATAGGTCTCCGGCGCCGGGGTGAACGCCACGATGCGAGCACGGGGTCGCTCCTTGGAGACGAGCCGCGCCGTGGAGCCGCTCTCGGTGAAGGCCACCAGGGTCGCGAGGCCGAGCGCATCGGCGGCCTCTGCCGTGGCGGCGGCGATCGCCGCGGCGAACGAGGTGGAACCGCGCTCGGTCGCGAGTGGTGCGTCCAGACTGGCCGGCACCTGCTCTGCCTCCACGCAGATCCTCGCCATGGCCTCGACGGCCCGGACCGGGTACTTCCCGATCGCGGTCTCCGCGGAGAGCATCACCGCGTCGGTGCCGTCGAGCACCGCATTGGCGACGTCCGTCACCTCGGCCCGCGTCGGCCGGGGGCTCCCCGTCATGGATTCGAGCATCTCGGTCGCGGTGATCGAGATGCCCCCGACCGAGTTCGTCGCCGCGATGATCTCCTTCTGGACCCTCGGCAACGGCTCGTACCCGAGCTCCACCCCGAGGTCGCCGCGGGCCACCATCGCCCCGTCGGCCGCCCCGAGTATCCCGTCGAGGTTGTCGTAGGCGGACAGCCGCTCAACCTTGGCCACGACGGGTGTGGCGCCGACGATCTCCCGGACGGCCAGGATGTCCGAAGCCGACTCCACGAACGACGCGGCGACGATGTCCACTCCGATTTGCTGCCCGAACGCCAGGTCGACCCGGTCCTTGTCGGTCACCGCAGGCAACCCGAGGTGGGCTCCCGGGAAGGCGGCCCCCTTGTGATCCGAGAGGACCCCGGACTCGAGGACCCGAGCGCGCACCCCGTCTCCATCACGTTCGACCACCTGCAGCGGGATCAGTCCGTCGAACAGCACCACCGGATCGCCGGGCTCGAGATCGGCGTCGGCGAGATGCTGCACGTACACGACGCTCGCGGAGCCGAGCTCGTCGCCGTCGAGCAGCGTGATCACTGCACCCTCCTCGAGCGCTACGGCGCCTCCCGGGAAGGTGCCGACGCGGATCCGGGGACCCTGGATGTCCTGGAGCACCGCAACGGCGCGGCCGGCTTCGTCGGCCGCCTCTCGAACCCATCGCAGCCACAGGCCGTGCGTCTCGTGGTCGCCGTGAGAAAAGTTGAGGCGGGCGACGTCCATGCCGGCCCGCACCATCCGTCCGATGGTCTCGGGGCTGGCGGATGCGGGCCCGAGCGTTGCGATGATCTTCGTCTTGCGCTCCACGCTCGGGACTGTACCGGAGGATGCAGGCGGGGCCCGGGCCTCATGGGACGGCGAGCTCTAGGCTGCCCGGGATGACCCGGTCCTCGGCGCCCCTCTCCCTGTTGGCCGTCGTCCCCGTCAAGGGATTCTCGACCGCCAAGGAGCGCCTCGGCGGCCTCTTCGACGCAGAGCGGCGCAGGGCCCTCGCCATGGCTCTGGCCGCCAGGACCACCGCAGCCTGGCACGAGGCCGGGCACGAGGTGATCGTCGTCGCCGGAGACGACGATGCCGCAGCGTGGGCGCGGGCCCGCGATCTCGAGGTGATCGGAGAACCGGCGGGGGAAGGCCTCGACGGCGCCGCGACGGCCGGGGTCGCGGTGGCTCTCGCCCGCGGCCTGCCGTGGTGCGTCACCCACGCCGATCTTCCATTGTTCGATGCCCGGGACGCGGCCGCGGTCGCCGGCCTGGCCGGTCCCGACCGGCTCGTGCTGGCCCCGGCCCGCGACGGAGGCACGAACCTGATCGCCGGAACCCGCCCGTTCACCTTCGCCTACGGTCCCGGATCGTTCCACCGGCATCTGAGCGCGGCGCGGCATGCCGAACGTGTCGTCGTGGTCAGGGTGGGAACCGCACTCGATCTCGACGGCCCCGACGACCTCGCCGCGGCGATCGCGCTGGAGCGGGGCCGATGGCTGGCTGCATCCCTAGGCTGGCGGCCGTGACGAACCTCCACCCCGAGCTGCGCCCGAGCGCCGAGCCCCTCGCCATCCCCGAGCGCGTGCTCGCCATCGGCGCCCACCCCGACGACGTGGAGTTCGGGGCCGCCGGCACTCTCGCGAAGTGGGCGGACGCCGGCGCCGAGGTCACGATCGCCGTCGTCACCGACGGTTCGAAGGGCACCTGGGATCCGGCGGCCGACCCGGCGCTCCTGGTGGCGACCCGGAGGAGCGAGCAGCGCTCCGCCGCGGCCGTCATCGGCGCCGCGGGAGTCAGGTTCGCCGAGCACATCGACGGCGAGTTGGAGTACTCGATGGACCTGCGGGCGGAGATGTGCCGGTGGATCAGGGAGCTGCGGCCCGACGTCGTCCTCACCCACGATCCGTGGCAGCGCTACCAGCTGCACCCCGATCATCGCGTCACCGGCATCGCGGTCGCGGATGGGGTGGTCGCCGCCCGCGACCACCACTTCTTCCCCGCCCAGGCCGCATCCGGGCTCGCTCCCCACCGCCCGGGCGCCCTCCTGCTCTGGTCGGCCGACGAGCCGAACCACTGGGAGGAGGTCTCCTCCAGCCTCGAGCGCAAGATCGAGGCACTCCTTCTCCACGAGAGTCAGAGCGTCACGACGATGGGCGGAGCCGCCGCCGAGGCGGGGGCCCGGCAGGCCTTCGCAGACCGCATCCGGTCCCGCGCCGCGGACGCCGGCGCTCCCGCCGGGCTGAGCGCCGCCGAGGCATTCCGCAGGCTGACGCCGTGACCGGCACCGTCGTCCTCGGGACCGGCATCGTCGGCCGGGCGGCCGCCTGGGATCTGGTGAGACGCGGGCACGGCGTGGTCGTGGCCGACGCCGACCGCACGGCCGCCGCAGCGCTGGCCGCCGAACTCGGAGTCGCATGGGAACACGCCGATGCCGCCCGGCCCGAGACCCTGCTCGAGTTGCTCCGCCCCGCCGACCTGATCGTCTCGGCGGTCCCCTACCGGCTCGGGCTCGGCGTTGCGTCCGCCGCCGTCGATGCGGGCACCCACTACCTCGATTTCGGCGGCAACCCGGCCGTCGTCGCGGAGCAACTGGCCCTCGACGAGGCGGCCCGCCGCGCCGGGGTCGCGGTGATCCCGGACTGCGGACTGGCGCCGGGATTCGCCAACGTGCTCGCCGAAGCCGACATCGCCGCGCTGGGAGGCGGCCCCATCGAGCGTGTCGCGCTTCGGGTCGGGGCGCTGCCGGCCGAGCCGACCGGCGCCCTCGGGTATCAGCTGGCGTTCAGCCCCGACGGCCTGATCAACGAGTACGCCGAGCCGTGCGAGGTGCTGCGCGACGGACGGCTG
>CAYXHU010000147.1:0-5338 GCA_964464675.1 uncultured Acidimicrobiia bacterium | reverse complement strand
CTTCGGCAGGTAGGTGGCGCGCTGCTCGTCGGTCCCGTACTCCAACAGCAACTCGACGGCGCTGTAGGTAAGCATGGGGCAGAGGGAGAAGGCCAGGTCTGCGCTGGTCACCATCTCCGAGACCGCCAGCCCGACGACGAACGGGAGACCCCCGCCTCCGCATTCCTCGGGGAACGCGGCCGCCGGCCACCCGGACTCGACGAACCGGCCGTACGCCTCGCGGTAGCCCGGTGGCGTGGCCACCGTGCCGTCCCCGGTGAGCACCGATCCGTGGGCGTCGCCGACCCGGTACAGCGGACCGATGACATCGGCGACGAAGCGACCGGCCTCGTCGAGCGCCCCGAAGACGAAATCGGGTTCGACGTGCTCGAACCCGGCCAGCGATCGGATCCGATCGAGGTCGACGAGATGGGTGAGGACGAATCGGATGTCGCGCAGTGGGGGCCGGTAGTCGCTCATGGCCCGCAGCCTATCGATCGGGCGGCGGCCGGGCGCCCGGCACCCGGTCCGGCCGGGGCCTGGTAGGCCTCCCGACCCCGGTAGCGTGACGGGATGCGCGCCGATCCCATCGAACGCAGGGTGATCGACCACCTCGACATGCTGGGGGCCCGCTATGAGATCGTCGAGTGCGATCCTGCCTCCGCCGACACCGCCGCCTTCTGCGAGCGGTACGGGTATCCGCCGGAGATCTCGGCGAACGCCATCGTCGTCGCCTCGCGGAAGCCGCCGGGGCACCGCGCCCTCTGCCTGGCGTTGGCGACCGGCCGCCTCGACGTCAACCACACGGTGCGCGAACTGCTCGGGGTTAGACGCCTGTCCTTCGCATCGCCCGAAGCGACCATCGAGGCGACCGGAATGGCGATCGGCGGCGTCACGCCGTTCGGCGTGCCGGGCGGGCTCCCGGTGTTCGTCGACAACAGAATCACCGCGCTCGATCGCTGTGTCGTCGGGGGCGGAAGCCGCGCCATGAAGGTCGTCGTGGACCCGGAGGTTTTCGGCCGCATGGACGGCGTCTCCGTGGTGGCCGGTCTGGCCACCTGAGGAAAGGCACGCTCGAAGCGCCTCAGGTTCCTACGCTCCGCTCGTGAGCGACGCCCCGTTCCCCCAGCCCAAGTCGCGCCGGATCGGCATGCCGCCGTGGCTGCCTCGACTGCTGTGGACCGTCGTGGGGATCGTCGTCGGGCTGTTCGTCACCTTCAACGTCCTGCAACGCCTGCGCGGGCTCATCGTCCTGGTCGCGATCTCGCTGTTCCTGTCGATCGCCCTGGAGCCGGGAGTCAACTGGCTGGAGCGCCACCGCTGGAAGCGTGGTCTGGCAACAGGGGTCATGTTCCTGGCGGTCTTCGTCGGAGGAGGCCTGTTCATCGGCATGATGATCCCGCTCATCGTGGATCAGACGGCACGATTCATCGACCAACTCCCGGGCTACGTGGACGAGGCCGCCGAGTTCGCGGAACGGTTCGGCATCGAGTTCTCCTCGGACCGGCTCGCCGACGCGCTCACCGGCGTGGACAGCGATCTCCAGCAGTTCGCCGGCGACATCGCAGGGAGCGTGTTCGGTGTGGGGACGGCGCTGCTCGGCACGGTGTTCCAGCTGATGACCATCGGGTTGTTCACCTTCTACATGACCGCGGACGGACCGCGGCTGCGCCGTGCGGTGTGCTCGGTGCTTCCGCCCGAACGGCAGCGCGAGGTGCTGCGAGTCCTCGACATCGCCATCGAGAAGACGGGCGGCTACTTCTACTCGAGGGCGCTGCTCGCCGGCTTCGCCGCCACCATCGCCTGGGCCACCTTCCGGATCATCGGGATACCCTTCGCTCTCGCACTGGCGCTGTGGCTGGGGATGCTCTCCCAGTTCATCCCGGTGATCGGCACCTACCTGGGGGGCGCCCTTCCGTTGCTGATCGCCCTGCTGGAGAGCCCGGGGAAGGGGATCGCCGTGCTGGTGTTCATTGTGGTGTACCAGCAGATCGAGAACTACCTGCTGGCTCCCCGGGTGACCGCGCACACCATGGCGCTGCACCCGGCGGTGTCATTCGGATCGGTGATCGCCGGGGGGACCCTGCTGGGGGCGCCCGGGGCTCTGATGGCGCTTCCGATCGCAGCGACGGTCCAGGCGTTCGTCAGCACCTACCTGCACCGCTACGAACTCGTGGAGTCGCCGCTCACTTCCCATCCGATCCCAGGCAGTCCTCCGGAGGGCGGTTCAGCCGGGGCGTGATCCGGGCGTGGGAACCGTCAACTGGAACGTCGCCGGGTGGTCACCGAGGTAGACGAGGTCGCCTCCCATGAGCCTGGCCAGCCGGCGGGACACCGCCAGGCCGAGGCCGATCGAGCCGGGAACCACCGGCCCGACGCGGGCGTACGGCTGGAAGACGCGGTCCCGGTCCGCGGGAGGGATCCCCGGCCCGTGGTCGATGACCCGCACCTCGACGGCCGACCCCCGACGCACGGCTTCGATCCGGATGTCCCCCGCGCCGTAGCGGACGGCGTTCGACAGCAGGTTGCGGAGGATCTGGCGCAGCCGGAGCGGGTCTGCCCACGCCAGGACCGGCCGTCCGGCCACGGTCGTGGCGGGCCCGGCCGGGGAGGCGGCGACGATCCGCTCGATCTCGGCTGCGACGTCGACGACCTCGGGCCGCACCGACAGCGTGCTCGGATCGGCCCTCGTGGCGACCAGCAGGTCCTCGACGATGTCGGAAAGCTCCCGGCTCTGCTCGGCGATGAGCCCGATCAGCTCGCGTCGCTCCGCGTCCCCGAACGCGTCGTCGTGGTCCCGCAACTCGAGGGCCATTCCCATGATCGTGCCGATCGGGGTGCGCAGCTCGTGCGACACCGAGGCGACGACCTCGTCCTTGGAGGCGATGATGCCGGCGAGCTCCCGCTCGGCCTGCTTGACGAGGCCGATGTCGATGATGGCCACGATCACCCGGGCGTAGTCGGGCCTGCCGTCGGCGACATCGGCGGCCCAGTACATCTCGAGGTCGGTGTCCGATCCGTCCACCCGGTGTCCGGTGAGCTCCCAACGGAGGACGTCCTTGCCCTCCCACATGGCCAGGAACTGCTCGCGGAACGAGGAGGCCACCGCGGCGGGAAGCGGCCGGGGGGCTACGGAGAGGAGAGCTTCGTCGCGATCCCGGGCGCCGAGCAGTTCGATGCCGGCGGGGTTGACGTCCACGAACCGGATCTCACGAACCAGAGCGTCGAGAGCCGCGGGGCTGGCGTCCAGGTAGGCGGCCAGATCGGCGATCCCGCCGCCGCGCAGCTCGTCGAGGCGGTCGCTCACCGCCGAGAAGTCCTCTTCCCAGAGGGCGATCGGAGCGCGGTGGAAGACGGTGCGGAGACGGGCCGCCATCGTCCGGGACGCCTGCTCGGCTGCGCGGCGCTGGGTGATGTCCTCGACGACCCCCTCGTAAGCGAGGAGCCTGCCCTGCTCGCGGTGCTCCTGGACCCAGCCGCGCACCCAGACCGGCGTGCCGTCGGCCTTGCGGAGCCGGTGGGCGAAGCGCTGCGGCCCGCCCTCCTCGGCGAGGCGCCGGTAGAGCGCGGAACGATCGGCAGGATCGACGTAGAGCTCCTCGGCAGGCCGGGACGCCATCTCCTCGTACGACGAGTACCCGAGCATCTCCACGAGGGCCGGGTTGGCGTCGATGAGCCTGAGGGTGGCGGGGGAGGTGCGGAAGAGGCCAACCGGGACCCTCCGGTAGATTTCGAGGCGGTGCTGCTCGCTGCGAACCAGCGCCCTGCGCACCAGCAACACCGAGATCGAGCCGAGGATGTAGCACCCGGCCAGGACGGTGAGCGCCGCCAGCGCCTCACCCCAACCCTGAATGCCGAGCAGCGGCCAGGACAGCGGCGCCATGCCGACGACGGCCATCTCGGTGACGAAGCGTCGCAGGGCGCGGTCGGGGACGACGAGCACGCCGGCGACCAGCATGAGCGCGAAGACCGCACCGAATGCACCGCGCGCCAGCGGTGCGACCGAAGGCGCCGCGACCGCGAACGTGACGACCGACACGAGTGCGGCTCGCTCGATGGTCGGTTCGGGCCGCCGAAGGTCCATCCACGACACGGCTCCAACGGCGGTGGCCCCGGCGGCCAGCAGCCCGTAGACGGGATCTCCGGTGCGGGCCAGCAGGGCGAGTTCCAGGAGTGCGAGCGCAGGTCCAGAGATGGCGGCCAGGCGGAGCAGCGTCGCGTTCAGCTCGCGCAGCGCCTGTGCGACGGATGTGTCGCGGGGGAGTGCCTGCTCGGTACCGGCAGGGGCGCGAGCCCGGATGGACATGCCTGTCTATCGGCCCGCAGCCGATGCCGCTTGATCTCCGCGCACCCGCGATCGCGGTAGCGTGACCGGCGTGCGCACGGTGCTCTTCGTCTGTACGGGCAACCTCTGTCGTTCGCCGATGGCCGAGGCGATCGCCCGGTCCCTGTCGGATCCCGAGAGTGACGTGAGATTCGAGAGTGCCGGCATTCACGCTCTCGAAGGAGCGCCGGCAACCGAACTCGCCTTGCGGGCGGCCGCCGAGGCAGGCGCCGATGCCTCGGGGATCCGATCCAGGCCGCTGACACCGGAGATCGTGAGAGCCGCCGACGAGATCTACACGATGACGCGTGCCCACAGAGCGGCGCTCGTCCGACTGGTTCCCGAGGCCGCCGCTCGGGCCCAGGTGCTCGATCCGTCCGGTGCCGACGTCGAAGACCCCTACGGAGGCTCCGCAGACGACTACCGCGCCGCTTGTGCCCACATAAGGGGGGCCGTGGAAGCGCGCATGCCCGGCTGGGCGAGATGACTCACGCGGCCTCGGCCGGCCGGCACCTCGAGCAGGGACGGTACCCGGCGGCGGTCGCCGCGATGTGGTCGCGGAATTCGACCCGGTGGGCGGACGAGATCCGCCGGGCGTGGCGGCACGTCGGGAGGCAGAACACGCGGGTCGTGTCGCTGCCGACGAATCGCATCCCACGTCGGGCGAAGCGTTCGTGCTCCCCGGCGTCGAGACCTTCTGCTTCGAGGAGCGCCCGCTTGTTTCCCGGCCGTCCGAGGGAGTACTCGCCGAACCCGCCGTCGGAGCGGACGACGCGGTGGCAGGGCACGATGATGGGCACCGGATTGGCCGCCAAGGCGGATCCCACCGCGCGTCCGGCTCCCGGGCGCCCGATCTCCCGAGCCACCCAGCCGTAGGGCCGGACCTCGGAACGGGGGATCTCTGCCGCCTTGAGCAGCACGGCCCGCCGGAAGGAGGTGAGCCCCCGGAGATCGAGGTCGAGACTCGCGGGCCGGCCCTCGGCGAGAGCGCGGTCGATGCGGCTCAGCAAGCGGTCGGGAAGCGTGCCCGCCGGG
>CAYXHU010000146.1:0-5342 GCA_964464675.1 uncultured Acidimicrobiia bacterium | reverse complement strand
CCCTCGCCGAGCTCGGCGACGAGCGCGGCGCGGTTCGCCACCCAGTGCGAGAGCTTGTCCGTGTATTCAAGGTACCGAAGCTCCGGTATACGCTCTGCCTGCGCTTTTAGTTGCGCAGACGACATGTCACGTATTCGGCCACCTTCCTGCTGCTCAACCTCTTCCGGGTGCGGGAGGTGGACCCCAAGACGGTGAAGGGCTGGACCCTCGGGCCCGACGTGGAAGGCCGCAACGCCACGCACCAGATCAAGAAGCTCACCAACCAGCAGCTGCTCGACCTCCGTGATCGGCTCCATCTCCACGAAGAGATCCCCGACGAGGCCCTCGAAGGGGACGCCGAGCCGCCCTACTACCGGCCCCTCCTCGACTCGCCCGAGGTGCAGTACCTCCTCCAGCGCCGCAAGGCCCTCGACGGGCCGCTGCCCAGCAGGGTCACCACGGTCCGCCGGCCGCTGACGCTCCCCGACCACGCCCCGTTCGCGGAATTCGACGCCGGCTCGGGCAAAAACGCCGTCTCCACCACGATGGCGTTCACCCGGCTGCTGCGGAACCTCGCCAGGGACGAACGCATCGGCCGGCGGATCGTCCCGATCATCCCCGACGAAGGGCGGACGTTCGGCATGGACGCGCTGTTCAAGGAACTCCAGATCTACGCGTCGCGCGGCCAGCTCTACGAGCCGGTGGACCACAATCTGCTGCTCTCGTACAAGGAGGCCCGCGACGGCCAGATCCTCGAGGAGGGCATCACCGAGGCCGGCTCGACGGCGTCGTGGATAGCGGCGGCCACCTCGTATGCCACCCGCGGGGTCCCGATGGTCCCCTTCTACACCTTCTACTCGATGTTCGGGTTCCAGCGGGTCGGGGACCTCCTGTGGTCGGCGGCGGACGCACGCGCCAGGGGCTTCCTCATGGGCGCCACCGCCGGGCGTACCACCCTCCTCGGCGAGGGCCTGCAGCACCAGGACGGGCACAGCCACGTGCTCGCCTCGGTGGTGCCGGTCTGCGAGGCCTACGACCCGGCCTTCGCCTACGAGATGGCCACGATCATCGAGCACGGCCTGCACCGGATGTACGGGGAAGGCGAGGACGTCTTCTACTACCTGACCGTCTACAACGAGAACTACCCGATGCCCCCGAAGCCCGAGGGAGCCGAGCAGGGCATCATCGCCGGGCTGTACCGCTGGGCCGAGGCACCCGAGGGGCTCTCCCATCGGGCGGCGCTCCTCTTCTCGGGAAGCGCCCACGACGCGGCCCGTCGCGCCCAGGCCGAGCTCGCCGAGCACTACGGAGTGGCCGCCGAGTTGTGGAGCGCCACCTCGTACAAGCGGCTGCGCGAGGAGGCCCTCGCGGTGGAGCGCTGGAACCGGCTGCATCCCGATCAGCCGCCTCGGGTGCCCTTCGTGACCCGGCAATTGGCGGGCGTCGGCGGGCCGATCGTGGCCGTCACCGACTTCATGAAGATCGTGCCCGACCAGATCGCCAGGTGGGCTCCGGGCCGGTACGTCCCGCTCGGCACCGACGGGTTCGGCCGTTCCGACACCCGCGAGGCGTTGCGGCGTTTCTTCGAGACCGACACCGGGCACGTGGTGGTCGCCACCCTGGCGGCACTGGCCGCCGACGGCGCACTCGATCCGGCCGTCGTCACCGACGCGGTCGCCCGGTACGGCATCGACCCCGAACTCCCCGACCCGAGGG
This sequence comes from uncultured Acidimicrobiia bacterium, assembly GCA_964464675.1. GTDB lineage: Bacteria > Actinomycetota > Acidimicrobiia > Spongiisociales > UBA11373 > CAYXHU01. Next base: position 3,647 of record CAYXHU010000146.1, on the reverse strand, counting down.
TCCGGTAGGCCGACAAGGGCCCAAGGTCCCTGGTCGCGAGACCAGGCACTCCGCCACGCTGTGGCCACGCCTATGGAGTGGGGCATGTCACGCAGCGGCGTCGTCGTCACCGTCCTCGTCCTGGTCGCCACCGCGACCATGCCGGCCGCGGCGGCCGCTCCGGTGACGTGCCGCGGTGAGCCCGCCACGATCGTCGGCACGACCGGCGACGACGTGCTGACCGGCACACCGGGACGCGACGTCGTGGTCGGGTTGTCCGGAGACGACCGCATCGACGCCCTCGGCGGTGACGATCTGGTGTGCGCCGGAGCCGGCGACGACCTCGTCGCAGCCGGGTCCGGATCCGACACCGTCGACGGGGGCGCCGGCTCCGACGTCCTCCTCGGGGAGTGGGGAGACGACGTGCTGGTCGGCAACACCGGGGACGACGACATCGCCGGAGGCCCCGGTTCCGACGTCCTCCTGGGCGGGCCCGGGAACGACACGCTCGCCGGTGCCGATGGAGACGACCACCTCGACGGCGGCGTCGGCGCAGACACGCTGACCGGCGGCGACGGCACCGACCGGCTCGTCGGAGGCGGAGGAGACGACATCCTGCGGGCCGGCTCCGGACACGACGAGTTGTTCGGCAACCTCGGCGACGACGTCCTCCTCGGCGGAGAGGGCGACGACAGGCTCGACACCGGGTGGGGGGACGACGAGGCGCACGGCGGGCCCGGCGACGACACGATCGTCGGGTGGGCGGGCGCCGACCATCTGTACGGCGGGCCCGGGGACGACGTCGTAGCCGGGGCCGACGGCGACGACCTGCTCGTCGGGGACGACGGGGCCGACCTGCTCGCCGGCGGTTCCGGTCACGATCGCGCCGAGGGCGGGACCGGCGTGGACCGGTGCGACGCGGAGACCGAGTTCGCCTGCGAAGACGGTCCCGTCGTTCCCGGGGACGACGGTGCCGTCGTCGAAGAGCTGCAGCGAGCCCTGCGGGATGCGGCGCTGTACCGGGGGCCCATCGACGGGCGGTACGGCGAACAGACCGCCGCCGCGGTCGTGGGTTTCCACAAGGTCATGCGCCTGCCCCGCACCGACACCTGGAACGCGTCCGATTGGGACCTGCTCGCCGGATTCGAGCCCGAGCCGCCCCGTTCCCGGCCCTCCGAGCCGAACAGGGTCGAGGTCGATCTCAGCAGGCAGGTGCTGTACCTCATCGAGGACGGCGAGGTCGCCGCGATCGTGCCGGTGAGCACCGGCGGCGGGTACCTGTACGAACGGTGGGACGGCGCCATGGTCTGGGCGTCCACCCCCCGCGGCGACTTCACGTTCTGGCGCTATCAGCCGGGCTGGACCTCCACCTACCTGGGCAGCATCTACCGAGCGTGGAGCTTCACCTCCGCATATGCCGTGCACGGGTCCCGGTACGTGCCCCCGGTCCCCGTGTCGCACGGATGCGTGCGGGTGAACACCTGGGAGGCCGATTGGCTCGCCGGCCACTTCTTCATCGGCATGCCGGTGCACATCTGGGACTGACCGGCCGGTGAGGTGACCATCGCCTCTGGACGCCGTCTTCCCGATCCGGCACCCTCGAACCATGAGTGACCTCGAGCAGGTCCTCGACAGGCTGGCGGAGCTGCTCCGCCGCCTCGATCCCCGCCCTCCAGCAGACGACGGGAGGGAGGGCTCCGCCGCGGCTCCAGGGAAGGCCTCGGCAACGCCTTCCGTGCCGGAGAGGCGCACCGCCTGATCCGTGCCTCCGGCCGTCCGCCGGGGCGGGGCCGCGGCGCGCCCCGGGCGGGTACGCTGGCGGCGCCATGCACCTCCCTCGCCGGCACTCGACGGCCGCGCTCCTGGCCGTCGTCACGATCGTGCTCCATCTCTTCGGCGGAAGAGCCGCGGCCGCCGGAGACGACGAGCCCCGCTCCTTCACGATCGCCGCCGCCGGGGACGTCCTCATCCACGGCCGGGTGGCGCTGGTGGCCTCGCTGCTCGGAGGGGGGACGTACGACTTCACCCCGATGCTGGCCCCCATCGAACCGTGGATCGGCGATGCCGACCTCGCCATCTGCCACATGGAAGGCACGATCTCGGCGGACAACACCGGCCTGTCGTACTACCCGCTGTTCGTGGCCCCCCGCGAGATCGCCGAGGCGATCGCCGCGGCCGGGTACGACACGTGCTCCACGGCGAGCAATCACGCCGCGGATGCCGGGTGGGACGGCATCGTCGAGACCCTGGACATGCTCGACGCAGCCGGGGTGCGCCACGACGGCACCGCCCGCTCGGAGGCGGAGCGCCTCCCCGGCCTCTACACGGTCGACGGGGTCGTCGTGGCCCACCTCTCGTACACGTACGGGCTGAACGGCCTCCCCAACCCCAGGCCCTGGGCGGTCAACGTGATCGACCCGGAGCGCATCCTGGCCGACGCGGCATGGGCGAAGGACCAGGGAGCCGCGTTCGTCGTCGTCAGCCTCCAGTGGGGCGTCGAGTACCAGGTGGCCCCCACCGGTGAGCAGCGTGCCCTCGCCGAGACCCTGACGGCCTCCTCGAACGTCGACCTGATCCTCGGCTCGCACGCCCACGTCGTACAGCCCATCGATGTGCTGAACGGCAAGGTGGTCGTCTACGGGATGGGGAACCACCTGTCCAACCAGAACTCGGCCTACGGCGCCAAGTACTACGGCACGGAGGACGGCGTCGTGGTCACGGTGACCGTCACCGAGCAACCGGACGGGAGCTTCGCCGCGACGAAGGTCGAGTTCACCCCCACCTGGGTGCGACTCGAGGACTACGCGGTGCTCTCCGCCGCCGATGCTCTGGACACGGGCGCGGGTCCCGAGGCACTGGTGGCGCCGTTGCTGCAGCGAACCACTGAGCGCATCCTGATGCTCGGCCCACCGGACATCGTCGCCGCGTCGCCCACCCCCTGGCCGGGCATGGCCTGCGCGGGTCGGCGCGCCACGATCGTCGGGTCACCCCGGGCCGACGTCCTGGTCGGTACCCCGGGGGACGACGTGATCGCCGGCCGCGGAGGGGCCGACTCGATCTGGGGCATGGGCGGCAACGACGTGATCTGCGGAGGAAGGGGGAACGACACCGTCGACGGCGGCTTGGGCTGGGATCAAGCCTGGGGAGAGGAAGGTGACGACGCGCTCGAAGGCGGGCTCGGCCGAGACCGCCTCGACGGGGGCCCGGGAGCCGACCTGGTTTCCGGAGGGCGCGATGCCGACGCCTTGTACGGAGGAGACGGGGACGACGTGGTGTCTGGAGGCCACGGCGACGATGCCCTGTTCGCCGGGCCCGGCTCGGACCTCCTCTCCGGCGGCGACGGCGCCGACTCCCTGGTGGGCGGTTCCGACGGGGACCGGCTCGACCCGGGCGGCGGCGCCGACTCCTGCCGCTTCGGAGGAACGCTCTTCGCCTGCGGGTGAGCCGGCCTCGTGGCTAGCCCCGGCCGCGAGCCCAGTCGCGGCTGTGCACACCCTCGACCTCGTCCTGCCACGACGTGAACTTCCTGGCCACGAGGTTGGTGACCCCGTCACGATGCTCCAGGACCCCCTCGACGATCACCCCGATGCTGCGCCTGGCGACCCGACGGTGCTCCTGCCACACCCCGGGGAGCACCACGACGTTGAGCAACCCGGTCTCGTCCTCCA
>CAYXHU010000145.1:0-5343 GCA_964464675.1 uncultured Acidimicrobiia bacterium | reverse complement strand
CTCATCCAGGACCGGGTCATGTCGAATGGCTATGTGGATTCGGATCCGGTGGGTTGCGGGGCCGGGTTCGCTAACAGGATGTGGACGGCGCCGTGGCCGAAGAGCACTGCTGCCAGCAGCCATCGACCGGAGGCCACATCGCGGGCCAGGAGCCACCAGATCGCACCGGCCAGGAGTGCGAGGACTGCCGTCCAGGGCAGAAGGGATTGGATCGTCTTCATTTGCGGTCCTCTCTCGTCGCGATTCCGTATCCGTCGATCACGAGTCGGAGAGTTCGCCGGAAGGTCTCGTCCCCCCAACGACGCAGGCGTTGCGCGAGATCCTCCGGGAACCGTGTCCAGTCGGCTTCCGCGCCGGGGGATCCGAGCAGCGTGAACCCGATCGTGAAGGCGGTCAGGGATTGGTAGAGCTCGACGGCTTGGTCGGATTCGAGGCCCTGGTCGATGAGGTACTGCACACCCGACGGGGCGGCCGGGTTCGGCCGGCGGGTGGCCAGGGGCATCATGTTGGGATGCGCCGACAAGACGCGCCGGTACTCGGCGAAGATGGCTGCCAGGAGGTCTCCGGGGTCATCGGGGGCTGGCTCGGTGAACTGCATTTCGGAGTGCATCCGGGCGACGATCGCGTCGAGCAGCTCGTCCTTGTTCGAGACGTGGCGGTAGATCGCCATCGGATCGACATCCAGGGCGGTGCCGAGTCGGCGCATCGTGAGGGCCTCCAGCCCCTCGACATCCACGATGCCGAGCGCTGCGGTCACGACCTGCTCTCGGGTCAGGGGCTCGGAACGCCGTCGGGGGGTCACGTCGAGGCTCCTGCAGCGCCGGCCGGGTCGACGGATGTCGTCGTGGTGTCGTGGGCCGCATGCGGTGCGGTTCGTCGCGGTGCGGTTGCCGGCATGCGCTGGACCCTCCTTGTGTCTACAACGTAGTCTACGCTGTAGACACAGCGATGTCCACTCCACCATAAGTGCCAGGCCGGCCGGATGCTGGGGGGAAAACCGGTGACCGGACCGCCGAGGCGATCACACAGAGGGGCGCTCTGCGGGTGCCGGAGCCATCCCGACCAACATCCCTCGCCCGTCCACGAGCGGCACCGGGCTGCCGTCGTAGAACTCGGAGACCTCCTCGACCGCCGCAGCGGGCTCCATGACCCCGACGAGCGGGGCGTCCTCGGTGACGCTGCCGATCGGCTCGTCGCGCCGCAGACCCATGAGCGCCGCCCACCGCACCACCCCGAGCACGGCGCCGCCGTCGACGATCGGGGCCACCGGGTACTCCATGAGCGCCAGCGCGTCGGCGGTGAGCAGATGAGGGCTCAGCCCCGATGGGGGCAGCATCGTCTGGAACGCCTTGAGCGGCGAGTGGCGGACCACCACCGCGCCGGCCGGGGCTTTGGCGGTGAGGCGATGCCCGGGGCCGGACAGTTGGCGCTGGAACCAATTGCCGCCCGCGGCTCCGAGCACCACCAGCGACTTCTCCGGCAGTTGCTCGATGAGATCGGCGGCCTTGGTCACCTGGACAGTCGTGCCGTCGAGGCTCGTGGCGGCGATCGTTTGGCTCAGGAGGAGTTCGGCCCCTGCTCGGTCGTCGGCATCCCGGTAGCCGCTCACCGCGGTCGCCGGAACGCCGAGGGCCGTGCCGAGGCGCTCGGCGACCAGCGCAGCGAGGGTCGAGTGGGGTCCGCCCCCGATCGCCGCCACCACGTGGCCGACCACGTCCGGGTCGAAGTCGCTGGGCACGGCGACGTCGATCAGGTCGAACGAGGAGAGTTTGCGCTGGACGACCAGGTCGGCCTGTTCGCGGACGCAGGCCTGGTCGATGGCGCCTTCGACACGGGCCGCCCGGCCAGAGGCGAGGAGCGCGGCGAGTTCGGCACACCCCGGTCCGCGGGTCCACAACACCACCCGGGGAGCAGCCGGTGATGCCGGGTCGGGGGGCTGATGCTCAGGCGTCGTTTCTGCACCCTCGGTGACTGGCACCGTGCGGCGGCTCCTTCGGATTGGCCCTTCCATGGTGCCACAACCGCTGCGCTGTCCGAGGAGACCCTCTCCCCATTCTTGCCCTTCAAGAGCGAGGCACCTCCACTTCTCAGAGAGCGGAGCGGCCTGTCAGCCCTCCGCCCACTCGGTCAGGAACACCTGCCCGAAGCTGATGGCGTTGACGGTCTCCTTCGTGGAGGAGTACGTGTTCGCGTCACCCTCGTACCACGGGTCCCTGCTCCCGGCCCGGAACAGGCGCTCCGCCCACGTCAGGTAGGAGGCGGTCCCGGAGAGCCGGTGGGCGTAGGCGAGGGCGTCGGCCTGCAGCAGCAGCCAGTCGTTCACGGACGGTTCGTCGTTGCCATCCCCGTCGAACGACCAGAGGTACGGCATCGCCGCCCGGTTCCCGTCGAGGGGGATGAGCACATCCTCGGCGAGGAAGTCGGCGTACGCCAGGTAGGAGTCCCGGGCGGCGGGTGCGTCGACACCGAACTCGTCGGCCATCTCGAGGTACCCGCCCAAGGCCCGCAGGTACAGGCCGAGCATCCACGGCTTGAGGTAGCCGCCTCCGCCCGCCCCGCCGATGTAGGGCTGGTCGGCAGCATCGGACCAGTCGACGAGCGCCCGGGCGACGGCGAGGTAACGGCCCTCACCGGTGGCCCGGAAGGCGTCCACGGCGATCTTCAGCGAGTTCGCCGCCGGGCGTTCCCCGTCGTCGTGGATCCCCCAACCGAGCGCGTACCCTTCGCCGCTGCAGTCCGGGAAGTAGCCGCACAGACTCTCGTCGTTGTGGAGCCGGTACTCGATGCAGTCGGCGACTTCGATCGCCGACTCGTAGGCCTTCTCCCATCCGGTGAGGTAGTAGGTGAGCAACATCCCCTCGACTCCGGCCATCGTGTCGGGGTGGTTCCCGCCGTAGTTGCGGTGCGGGTTCGAGAACCCCTCCTCGTCGTGATAGGAGTGGCCGAACACGATGCCGTCCGACCAGTGCCGCGGTGAGTGCAGAGTGTGCAGCACGTCGATGTCCGCGAGGTGCCGGTTGGCGGCCACAGCCAGGTCGAACCATCGGGCATCGCCGCCGCGCAGCCACTGCAGCCATGCCCCCCCGTTGGCGTCGTACTTGAGGTTGATCGGGGCGACCCCGTAGCCCTCGTAGTCGATGGGCCAATCGCCGTAGTCGAAGACCCCGTAGAACTCGGTGTCGGCGATCGCCGCCGGAAGGTCCGAATACCAGTTCATGTCCGGCCGGTAGGTGGGTGCCGGGTCGAGTTGGGCGGCGAGGTACTCCTCGTAGTCCGGCCAGTCGGCGCCGGGGAGGGCCAGCAGCCCGGCGGCCCCGCTGCCGGCGTACCAGGCCGCCGGGGCGGCAGCCATGAGCGGATCACCGAGCAGGCTCTGTGATCCGTCGCGGGCGAGCAGCACCTCGTGGGTGACGTGCTCGCCGGGCCGCAGCGTGAAGGCGTAGCCACCGGGGCCGAACTCGTCGGGGAAGAGGCCGATCTCGATCCCGTCCGGTGCGAGGCGCAGCGCCTTCGGGTACGACTCCCAGAAGCGGGGCACCAGCACGCTCCAACCACCGGCCGGGCCTGCTGCTGCAGCAGCGCCGGGAGCGTGATCTCCGTGGTCGATCCGCTCGCCGTCCAGCGTGGCCCGGTACCCGCGGAAGGTCACGTATGCCTGCATGCGGGGGCGAGCGTCCAGCGGGTTGCCGTCCCAGTCGCGCAGCGGGGCGTAGGTGTCCCACCCCGTCGTGCCGCTGGAGTCCTGGGAGATCACCAGCTCGCCGTCCAGCGATCCGGTGAAGGTGGCGGACTCGCCGGCGAACGTGTACTCGGCGAGGGAGGCGGGGATCACCAGGGAGACGTCGTCGAAGTCCACCGATCCCGCCGAGCCGATGTCGTAGCAGTCGATCTGTCCCGAATCCACCAGCGGGCAGGGAGTGTTGTTCTCGACGGTCAGCGCCAGCCTGAGCTCGGGAAGTCCCGCATACAGCCAGTAGCGGGCCGTGTAGTCGAGGAGATCGGAACCGGACGTACTTCGCAGCGACCCTTCCACCCGGACGGCGGCGCGCATCGGCGTGTCGGCGGTCACCTCCACCGACGCAGGCCCCGTCGCGGTGTACCGGGTTCCGTCGGGCCCGGTGGCCTGCAGCAGCAGGTTCGTCCCGTCCAGGCTCACCGAGCCGTCGCCGCGGTCGGCGACGAACCGGAGTTCGCCGGTGTCCACCGTCACGGAACCCGCCCCGTCGGTGACCGTGAGGTCTGGGAGCGCCGGTGGAGGGCCTCCGGAGTCGGAGAGCCGGAAGACTGCGGCTCCCCCCGACCCGACGGAAGCTTGGAAGTCGACCTGCAGCCAGCGAACCGGCGCGGAAGCGTCCTCCGGCCCGGTCCCCCAGCGAGCCGTAGCCGTGAAGGCCGCCGGGACCGGATCCCCGGAGGCGTCGAGCAGGCGGAGACGGGACAGGTCGACGAGCCCCACGGCCTCGGGGACCGGCACGCCCGAGGTCACGGGCGCCGCGGTGCGCCCGACGCCGGCCGTCTCGCGCACAACCAGCGGCACGTCGAGCTCGGACGCATCCATGCTCCAGCAACGCTCCGGATAGTCGGGATGGCATCGTGGTGCGGTGGCGACGCCGCAGTTCGCCATCCGCTCCGCGCTGCAGTGGTCCAGGCCGGGTCCGCCGTCGACTCGATCCCACTGTCGGCCGCCCTGGGCCGTGTCGTCCCCACCCTCTCCGAAGATGCGATCGGAACCGGCGCCGCCCTGCAGCGTGTCGCCTTCGCGGCCGCCGCGCACTATGTCGTCGCCGTCCCCGCCGAGGATCCGGTCGGCTCCACCCCCTCCGAACAGCCGGTCGTCGCCGTCCCCGCCCTCGATCGTGTCGCGCCCCGAGCCGCCGCGCACCACGTCGTCGCCGTCCCCGGCACAGATCACGTCCCAGCCGCCCAGGCCGCGGATCACGTCGTCGCCGGCGCCGGCGGAGACGACGTCGGGGCCGGAGGTGCCGACCAGCACGTCGTTGCCGTCGGTTCCGACGAGCGTGGCCGCCCGGCCCCGGCAGGAGTCCGGCGCGGCCTCGATCGGAGCCGCGGCGGCGGTGGCACAGGCTGCAGCCACCAGCGAGAACAGCACGAGCATCAGTCGGACACGTCGCATCACAACCCCCAGGATTCGGCCCACTCCTCGACGAGCGACACGTGGAGTGCCGCACTCTCCTCGGTGAGGATGGGGTGGCCTCGTTCGGTGAACATCCGCTCTGCTTCATCCGGGTGGTCCCGCAGCGCGAACGGGACCCACTTGACCGAGTACACCTCGTAGAACTCGTCGGTGCTGCGCCGGTCGAACAGCGCGGTGATCCGGCCGTC
>CAYXHU010000144.1:0-5380 GCA_964464675.1 uncultured Acidimicrobiia bacterium | reverse complement strand
CCACGGTGGTCTGGGACCCGGCCACCGGGGAGCCGCTCGCTCCGGCCGTGGTCTGGCAGGACACGCGCACCGCCGAGCTGGTCGAGGAGTTGGGCGGCGACGCCGGCCTCGACAAGTTCCGGCCCGTCACCGGCCTGCCGCTGGCGACCTACTTCTCCGGACCGAAACTCCGGTGGCTCCTCGATCACGTGCCGGGCCTGCGGGAGCGCGCCGATTCCGGCGAGGCTCTGTTCGGGACCATCGACAGCTGGCTGATCTGGAACCTGACCGGCGAGCACGTCACCGACGTCACCAACGCCGGGCGCACCATGCTGATGGGCCTCGACACGCTGTCGTGGGACCCGGCGATCCTGGCCGAGATGGGCATCCCCGCCGCGATGCTGCCGGAGATCCGCCCGTCGGTGGCGGTCTACGGAGAGGGCCGCGGCGTCCTCGACGGCGTTCCGATCGCCGGCGACCTGGGCGACCAGCACGCTGCCTTGTTCGGCCAGACCGGCTTCGAGCCGGGACGGGCCAAGAACACGTACGGGACCGGGTGCTTCATGCTCCTCAACACCGGGACCGAGCCCGTGCCGAGCGCTTCGGGCCTGCTCACCACCCTCGCCTACCAGATCGCGGGGAGCCCGGCGGTGTACCCGCTGGAGGGCTCGGTGGCGATCGCCGGCGCCGGCGTCCAGTGGCTGCGCGACAACCTGAAGCTGATCGACTCGGCCCCCGAGGTGGAGGAGCTCGCCGCCGGAGTCGCCGACAACGGGGACGTCTACTTCGTGCCCGCGTTCAGCGGGCTGTTCGCCCCGTACTGGCGGTCCGACGCCCGCGGGGTGATCGCCGGGCTCACCAGGTACGCCACATCCGGGCACCTGGCCCGCGCCGTCCTCGAGTCGACCGCGTACCAGACGCGCGACGTGCTCGAGGCGATGGAGCGCGACAGCGGGGTTCCGGTGGAGACCCTGTTCGTGGACGGCGGCATGGTGGTGAACGAGCTGCTCATGCAGTTCCAGGCCGACCTGCTCGGGGTGCCGGTGGTGAGGCCGACGATCGCCGAGACCACCGCTCTGGGCGCCGGGTATGCGGCCGGGCTGGCGGTCGGCTACTTCGGCGGGCTCGACGAGCTGTCGGCGCTGTGGGCCGAGGACAGGCGGTGGGAGCCCGCCATGAGCTCGGAGGAGCGGGACCGCCTGTACGCAGGATGGAAGAAGGCCGTCGAGCGAACCTTCGGGTGGGCCTGAGCCGGGCGACCCCTCCGGTACGATGCGGTAGCCCCGAGGACCAGGGAGGGCAGCACCATCTCCATCCCCGACCTCCTCGCGTACACCCGCATGGCGATGGTGCCGGTGATCCTGGCGCTCGTCCTCGTGTCGGATCGCCTCGACCACGCGTTCGGGATCGCCGCGGTGCTGATGGCGGCGGCGTCGTTCACCGACTTCCTCGACGGATACCTGGCCCGGCGATGGCGGATCACCACGACGCTCGGTGCGTTCCTGGACACGATCGCCGACAAGCTGCTCGTCGCCGGGGTGTTGTTCGCCCTCGTCGAAGTGGGACGGGCCTGGGCGTGGGCGGCGTTCCTGATCGTGGGCCGCGAGATCGCCATCTCCGGGCTGCGCGGCATCGCCGCGATGGACGGCGTGCTCGTGACGCCGTCGCTCTGGGGCAAGGCCAAGGCGAACGTGCAGTACCTGGCGATCTTCATGGCCCTGCTGCGGTCCGAGCAGACGTACGGCGGTCTGCACCCCGACGAGTGGGCGATGATCTTCGCCGTCGTGGTGACCATGCTGTCCGGAGTCCAGTACGTGGCCAGGTTCGCCCGGGTGCTGCGCTCCGACCGGGCCCGTGCCTGACATCCTGCTGACCGGGGGATCAGGCTACGTCGGAGGCGACGTGCTCTCCCGCCTGGCCGCCGACGGCCGCCGGGTTCGGGCCGTGGTGCGCGACGAACGAAGCCGATCCTCGGTGCTGGCACGCGGTGCGCAGGAGGCGGTCCCCGGTGATCTGCTCGACCCCGCGGCGCTGGCCTCGGCGATGGAGGGCTGCCGGGTCGTGTACCACGCCGCCGGGGTCAACACGCTGTGCCCGAGCGACCCCGGGGTGATGTACCGGGCCAACGTCGAGGGCTCGGTGAACGTGGTGCGCGCCGCGGCCTCCACCGGGGTCTCCCGGGTGGTGTACACGTCGTCTGCCGCGGTGATCGGCGAGTCGCAGGGGGTGGTCGCCGATGAGACGACCCCGCACCGCGGCTCGTTCCACACCGCCTACGAGCGTTCCAAGCACGACGCCGAGCAGGCGGTGCTCGCCGAAGCGGGCCGCCTCGGCGTCGAGGTGGTGTGCGTGAACCCGTCGAGCGTGCAGGGACCGGGGCGCACCGGGGGCACGGCCCGGCTGCTGATCGGCTACCTCTCGGGGCGGCTCCGGTTCGCGGTCGACGTGGCGATGAGCCTCGTGTACGGGCCGGACTGCGCCGCCGCCCACGTGCTCGCCGAAGACCGGGGGGTCGCGGGTGAGCGGTACCTGGTGAGCGGCGAGACGCTCACGACCGGCGAGGCCGTCGCGCTGCTCGGCGAGCTCACCGGCCGGGCCCGCCGGGTGAGGATGCTCCCGGGCGGGGTGGTTCGGGCGGCGGCCGCCCCGATCGGGTGGGTGTTCCGGCTGGCGGGCCGGGATGCGCCGCTGTGCTCGGAGGCGGCGGGGGCACTGCTGCACGGCCACCGGTACGACGGGTCGAAGGCGGAGCGCGAGTTGGGCCTCACGTACACGCCGATCCGCGACTGGCTCGCCGTCACCGCGGCGTGGTACCGCGAGGAAGGCCTGATCTGAGATTCGGGCCGGTGGCGGCCCGGTACGATCGGTCGCCTATGCCCGCACCGCTCGCCTCGCTGGTCGAACGTGCCGGCCGCCTCCTGCCCGGCGTCCCGGCACGGCTGGTCGTGCCGCCCGGGCTGCGCGCCCTGTTTCTCGCTGCGGCCGCCCGCGAGCGCACGGTGCTCGCCGTGATCCCCGGCGAGCGGGATGCCGAGGATGTGGCCGACGACCTGGAGCTGTTCACCGGCACTGCCCGGTTCCTCCCTGCGTGGGAGACGCTGCCGTTCGAGCACGTCTCTCCGAACGTCTCGACGATGGCGGACCGCGCCGCGGCCCGCCACGCCCTGGCGGCCGGTGGCCCCGGCACCATCGTCGTCGGGTCGGTCCGGGCGGTGACCCAGCGCCTCAGCCCGTCGCCTCCCGAGCCCGTCGCGGCCGCCCGCGGCGACGAGCTGCCGCTGGACTCGCTCGTGGACGCCCTGGCCGCCGCCGGCTACCACCGGAATGACCGCGTGGAGGCACGGGGCGAGTTCGCGGTCCGGGGTGGGATCGTGGACGTGTTCCCGGCCCAGGGTGCCACCCCGGTTCGGGTGGACTTCTGGGGGGACGAGATCGACGAGATCACCGAGTTCTCGGTCGCCGACCAGCGGTCCATCGGTCCTGTCGGCGCCCTGGCCGCCTACCCGGCCCGGGAGTTCCGCCCCGATGCGCGGATGCGGGAGGTGGCGGAGCGGCTGGTCCGGGAGGAGCCCTGGGCGTCGGGGACGTGGGACCGGATCGCCGACGGGATCTCGTTCAACGGCATGGAGTCGTGGCTCCCGTGGTTCGCGGCGGACCGCTGCGTCCTCGACGAGGCCCTCGGCGGCGTCGTCGTGGTCGTGTTCGAGCCGTCCCGCTGTGCGGACCGGTCGAAGGACCTCATTGCCGAGGAGGCCGAGCTGGCCGCGACCCTGGCCGGCACCTGGGGTCCCGGAGCCCCCGAAGCCGGCGATCACCCGTCGCTGTATCTTCCCCTGCCCGAGCATCTCGACCCGTCCCGGGTGCTCGAGTCCCCGGCGATCGCCGCGGGGCCCGGGGACGACGCGCTGCCCGTCGGGGCCTTGGACGCGGCGCCGGGCGACCCGGCGTCGGTGGCCGCAGGGCTGACCCGGCTGGTGCGGTCCGGCATCCAGGTGGTCATCCCCATGGACGGCGCGCCGGCCGCCGACCGGGTGGCCCGGCTGCTCGCCGAGGAGGGCGCAGCCCTGGAGCGGCGGATCGACGTGCCGGCGGCCGTCTCTGCGGTGATCGACACCGGCATCCACCGCGGCTTCGTCGCTCCGTCGCTGGGCGTGGCCGTGCTCGGGGAACAGGAGATCGCCGGGCGGCGCAGGGCGCATCGCCGGGTGGCGCCGCGGGCCGGAGGCGGCGCGGCGACCGCGTACGGGGACTTGAGCCCCGGCGACTACGTGGTGCACCACCGCCACGGCATCGGCCGGTTCGAGGGGCTGGTGAGCCGAACCCTGGCCGGGGTGGAGCGCGACTACCTGCTCGTCGCGTATGCCGCGCAGGACCGGCTCTACGTGCCGACCGACCAGCTCGCCGCGGTGCGCAAGTACACCGGCGGCGAGGCCCCCAGGCTGTCGCGCATGGGAGGTGCGGACTGGCAGCGCACCCGGTCGTCGGTGCGGCGGGCCGTGGCCGCGGTCGCCGAGGAGGTCATCTCGCTGCACCGCAAGCGGTTGGCGGTCGTCGGGCACGCCTTCGACCCGGACACGCCGTGGCAGCGCGAGATGGAGCAGGCGTTCCCCTACGAGGAGACCCCGGACCAGCTGACGGCGATCACCGACGTCAAGGCCGACATGGAAGACGGCGCGCCGATGGACCGTCTGGTGTGCGGCGACGTCGGCTTCGGCAAGACCGAGGTGGCGGTGCGTGCCGCCTTCAAGGCCGTGCAGGCCGGCAAGCAGGCTGCGGTGCTGGTGCCGACCACGCTGCTCGCGCAGCAGCACTACCAGACCTTCTCGGATCGGTTCGATCCCTACCCGGTGCGGGTCGAGGCGCTGAGCAGGTTCCTCACCCCGAAGCAGCAGCAGGCCGTGGTCTCCGGTCTCGCCGACGGGTCGGTGGACGTGGTGATCGGAACCCACCGGCTGCTCAGCGACGACGTGTCGTTCCGCAACCTCGGGCTCCTCGTGGTGGACGAGGAGCAGCGGTTCGGTGTCGCCGCCAAGGATCGGATCAAGGCCCTGCGATCCGAGGTGGATGTGCTGACGCTCACCGCGACACCGATCCCGCGCACCCTCGAGATGGCGCTCACCGGAATCCGCACGGTGAGCAGGATCGCCACGCCTCCAGAGGACCGTCATCCGATCCTCACGTTCGTCGGCCCGATCGACGACCGGACGGTGTCGGCGGCGATTCGCCGGGAGATGCTGCGCGAGGGCCAGGTCTTCTACGTGCACAACCGGATCCAGTCGATCGATCGGGCCGTCGCCCGGCTCCGGTCGCTGGTCCCGGAGGCGCGGTGTGCAGTGGCCCACGGCCGCATGAACGAGGGCCAGTTGGAGCAGGTGATGCTCGACTTCTGGAGCGGCGAGTA
>CAYXHU010000143.1:0-5406 GCA_964464675.1 uncultured Acidimicrobiia bacterium | reverse complement strand
TCTCCTGGAGGTACATGCGTACCGGGTCGGAGACCTCGATCTCCTCGGCGACGCCGACGATCCCGTAGACCGCCTCCTCCGGCGACTCCTCGCGGATCTCCACGTCGCGGGCCCGTAGCTCGTCGAAGACCTCCTCGAACGCGGTCGGCGGAGCGTCCGCGTCCTCGAGCTCCTGCTGAACCTCGGCCATCATGAGAAAGCCGCGCTGGGTGGCACGTTTGTGCAGTGCTGCGAGAACGGCCTCTGCCGACGCGTTCACTCGTCCCTCCGTAATTCGATCCTGAGGCGCTTCAACGCTATCAACCGGCCGACCTCCTCGGAAGCCTCATCACCCCGGCCGCTCCGTTCCAACTCGTCGATTCGGCGCTGCAGGCCGTCGATCTCGCGGTCCACCGACCCGCGGTGCACCCTGCGGGCCACTTCTGCTGCATCGGCAGCGATCGGGCGAGGATCGAGGGCCAACTCGCGCAACAGCGCCGCCTCCGGCGAGTCGTCGTCGCCGAGCAGGGCACCCAGATCGGGAGGCGTTCCCTCGTCGAGAGGCTCGACCACCGCCAGCACCCTGCGGTAGGCGGCGGCGTGCTCCTCGTCGGCGAACCAGGCCGGGTCGACCTCGGCGGCGCGCAGGCCCGGGACGTTCGCCAGTGCGAGGCGGAGCAGCTCGCGCTCGGCCAGCTCGTCGCCGCTCGGCTTCGTCGTGCCCTCAGGACGGTCCCGGCGAGCCTTGGGGCCGCCGCCGCCCGGATCCCCGGCGGCGGCCCGCACCGCCGGCAGGACGACGTCGACGTCCACCCCGGTGCGCCTCGCCGCATACACGGCGTACTCGTGGCGCACCACCGGGTCGGGATGCCTGGCGATCACGCCCGCCGCGGCCCGCACCGCCCGGCCGCGCGCCTCGGGCTCGCGCAGGTCGTGCCGTTCCACGGCACGGTCGAGGGCGAACTGCAGCAGCGGCACCGACTCGACGACCGCCTGCCTCAGACCGTCGAGGTCCCCGCCGGCGACCACGTCGGCCGGGTCGGTGCCGGCGGGCAGGACCGCCACCCTCAGGTCGAGGTTCCCGGGCACGCTCCGTTCGAAGCCTCGCAGCGACGCCCCGATCCCCGCCTCGTCCCCGTCGAACATCAGCACGACCTTCTCACTGAACCGCCGCAGCAGGTCCAGGTGCTCCTCGCCGAGGGCGGTGCCGCAGGTGGCCACGGCGACCGCCAAGCCGGCCTGGTGGAGGGCGATCACGTCGGTGTACCCCTCGACGACGACCGCGAGGTTGCTCCTCACGATCTCCGACTTGGCCCAGTTGAGGCCGTAGAGCAGGAACGACTTGCGGTACAGCGCGGTCTCCGGCGAATTCAGGTACTTCGGCCCGTCGCCGTCGAGGAGCCGTGCCCCGAAGCCGACCGGGTCGCCCCGCACATCGAAGATCGGGAACATCAGCCGGCCCCGGAACCGGTCGTAGAGCCGGCCCGCCTGGTTCCGCATCGCCAGGCCGGCGGCGACCATCACCTCCTCCCGGATCCCCGCGTCCCGCAGGTGGGCGACCAGCGCGTCCCCGGGAACCGGCGAATACCCGAGGCCGAAGTGCTCGACGACGCCGGCGTCGTAGCCCCGGCCTCTCAGGTAGCGGCGTGCCCCGGCGCCGTCGGGTGCCGTGCGCAGCCGCTCGTGGTAGAAGCGGACCGCCGCCTCGGTCGCCTCCACCAGGGCCTCGCGCCTGCTGCGGCGCTTGGCGGCCTCCGGGTCGCGCTGCAGGGCGATCCCGGAGCGCCGGGCGAGCAGCTCCACGGCGTCGCTGAAGTCGACCGCCTGGGTTTCCTGGACGAACCGGAAGACGTCGCCCCCCTTGCCGCACCCGAAGCAGTGGTACAGGCCGCGCGCCGGGTCGATCGACATCGACGGCGTCTTCTCCTGGTGGAACGGGCACACGGCCATGACCGATCGGCCGCTCCGTTTCACCTTGGTCACCTCGGAGACGAGGTCCACGAGATCGGTGGCGACGCGCACTCGTTCGATGTCGTCGCGCCGGTAGGCCATCCCGAGCGAGTGTACCCGGAGGCTCCCCTTCGGCCCCCGGGCGCGGCTCCACCCCCGGGCGGTGCCGGGGGTGGAGCCGTGGGAGGAGCTTGTCAGTGCTGGGGACGGCCGTAGCGGGCGAGGCTGGCCCGCCGGGCCGCACGGACCAGGTCCAGGCTGAGGTGGAAGTTGAGCATCTGTGATCGACCCTTTCGACCGTTGGTTATCTCGTGTAACCGCATCGTAGGCGCAGTTATTCCGCCAGCCAAGCGAATCCTGTGTAAAATCTTCGTGAATGGATGCTCTCGATCGTCAAATCCTCGTCACACTGGCCGACAACGCCCGGCAACCCCTGTCGCGGGTCGCCGAGGAGCTCGGCATCGCCCAGACCACCCTCCACCAGCGGGTCCGCCGCCTCGAAGAGCACGGTGTCATCGCCGGCGCCCGCCTCGTCATCGACTGGGAGCAGGTGGGCCTGCCGGTCGTCGCCGTGGTGAGCATCGGGGTCGAAGAACCCGGGCCACTGGCAGACGCAGCCGCCAAGTTCGCCGCCATCCCCTACGTCCAGAACTGCTTCTCGATCACCGGCGAGTTCGACCTCATGCTGGTGGTGCGGGCCCGCTCCTCCGACCACCTCGGCGAGGTGCTCGAGATGGTCCGTAGCGCCGTCCACGGCAGGAGCCGCACCGTGATCGCCCTCTCCACGTTCTTCGAGGGCAGGGTCCCGCCGCTCCCCGCGGACGAGGGGTAGGCACGCCCGGACCCGCCGGGCACCAGGGGATCAGAGCCGGCCGGCGAACTTGTGCTCGAGGTGCTCGACGAGGCTCTCGATCGGAACCCGGTCCTGCTCCATCGTGTCCCGATCCCGCACCGTGACCGCACGATCGTCCAGCGTGTCGAAGTCCACGGTGACCGCATACGGGGTGCCGATCTCGTCCTGGCGGCGATACCGGCGGCCGATCGACTGAGTCACGTCCACCTCGATCGCCCAGTGGGGACGCAGCACCTTGGCCACCTCCTCGGTGACCGCCACCAGCTCCGGCTTCTTCGACAAGGGCAGCACCGCCACCTTGATCGGGGAGAGGCGCGGGTCGAGTTGCAGCACCACGCGGGTCTCCCCGCGGACCTCCTCGGTGTGGTAGGCGTCGATGAGGAACGCGAACGCCGAGCGAGTCAGACCGGCTGCAGGCTCGATCACATACGGGAAGTAGCGCTCCCCGGACTCCTGGTCGAAGTAGCTGAGGTCCTCGCCGCTGTGGCCGCTGTGCGCCTTCAGGTCGAAGTCGGTGCGGTTGGCGATGCCTTCCAGCTCGTCCCACCCCCACGGGAACCGGTACTCGACGTCGCTCGTGGCCGCCGAGTAGTGCGACAGCTCGTCCTCGTCGTGAGCCCGCAGGCGAAGGTGCTCCGGATCGATGCCCAGGTCCACGTACCAGCGCATTCGCTCGTTCAGCCAGTACTCGTGCCAGCGTTCCGCCTCGTCGGGGGGCACGAAGAACTCCATCTCCATCTGCTCGAACTCGCGGGTACGGAACACGAACTGGCCGGGCGTGATCTCGTTGCGGAACGACTTGCCGATCTGGGCGATCCCGAACGGGGGCTTCAACCGGGCCGTCCGGGCCACATTGGCGTAGTTGACGAAGATGCCCTGGGCCGTCTCCGGGCGCAAATAGGCGATCGCGTTCTCGTTCTCCACCGGGCCGAGGAAGGTCTTCAGCATCAGGTTGAACTGCTTGGGCTCGGTGAAGGAGTCCCGGGCTCCGCAGTTCGGACACCGGCCGGCGTCGTCCAGCTTGTCGAGCCGGAACCGATTGTTGCACTCGGTGCACTCGACGAGCGGGTCGGTGAACGACGCCACGTGCCCGGACGCCACCCACACCTGCGGCGACTGGATGATCGAGGAATCGAGCCCGACGATGTCGTCCCGGTCGCGCACCATCGACTTCCACCACGCCTCGCGCACGTTGCGCAGCAACTCGACACCCAGCGGGCCGTAGTCCCATGCGGAACGCAGACCGCCGTAGATGCCGGACGCCTGGTAGACGAAGCCGCGTTTCTGGGCGAGATTGGAGATGGTTTCGAGGGTGACGTTGCTCATGTGGGGGAAACCTCCGGGGCGCCGCATGATAGGCGAGGACGCGACGCGCCCCTACCCCTCGACCCCCCCGTACCGGCGCTCCCGCCCGGCATACTCCTCCACCGCCGCTCTCAGGTGCTCCCGGCGGAAGTCGGGCCAGTAGGTCTCCGGGAACACGTACTCGGCGTACGCCGACTGCCACAACAAGAAGTTGCTGATCCGGTGCTCCCCGCTGGAACGCACGACCAGGTCCGGATCGGGCATCTCCGGCAGGTACAGGTGGGCGGCCACCGTGTCCGGGGTGATCGTGTCGGGATCGAGATCACCGGCCGCCGCCAGCGCGGCGATACGGCGGGCCGCCGCGGTGAGCTCCAGGCGGGAGCCGTAGTTGAACGCGAACACCAAGGTGAGCCGCCGGTTCGCGCCGGTGAGCGCCTCGGTGTCGGCGATGTGGCCCCGCAAGCGATCCGAAACCCGGTCGTCGGCGCGGTCGCCGACGAAGATCACCCGAACCCCGAGGTCGTTCAGTTCGTCCCGGCGGCGCAGCAGCAGGTCCTCGTTGAAGTGCATGAGGAAGGCCACCTCGTCGTCGGACCGGGACCAGTTCTCCGTCGAGAACGCGTACACGGTGAGCCACTCGATCCCGAGCTCCAGGGCGCCGTGCACGACGTCGAAGAGCGCCTCCTCTCCCGCGGCGTGCCCGGCGGTGCGCGGCAGGCCGCGGGCGTTGGCCCAGCGGCCGTTGCCGTCCATGATGATCGCCACGTGCCGGGGGACCCGCTCAGACATCGGTCACCGCGGCCAGGCTCTCGAGCCGCCGGTCGAGGTGGTATTCGACGAAGCGGCGGGTCACTCCCATGGCGTCCGACGACAAGGACGGCTCGGCGGCCGGGAGGGCACCAAGGTCCGCCCGGACGAGCGCGGCGAGGTAGCCGAGCACACCGTCGCGCAGCGCGTAGGCCCCCGGCGTCCTGCACCGTTCGCACAACACGCCCCCGGCGGCGAACGAGAAGCGCGTCAGACCACCTCCGGCTCCGCAGCCGGCGCAGTGCTCCAGCGCCGGCGCCACACCGACGAGGTCGGCCAACTTGAGCAGGAACGCCGTCACCAGATCGGGATGGCGCGGGCCGTCCTCCAGGCTCCGCAGGCCGCGCTGCAGCAGGAGGAACGCCCGAATCGAGCTCTCCCTCTCCTGAGCCACGGCATCGACCGCCTCGGCCATCGTCGCCGCGGCGAGGACCCTGTCGAGGTCGGCACGGAGCCGGGGGAACGCCTCGATCACCGACACCTGGGTGATCGTGTCGAGGCTGCGACCCTCG
>CAYXHU010000142.1:0-5436 GCA_964464675.1 uncultured Acidimicrobiia bacterium | reverse complement strand
CGACCACGACCACGACCACGACCACGACCACGCTGCCCCAAGACGAGCCGGGAGCCCTGCCCACAGTCCTGCCGGCCAAGGCCCCGTTCGCCGCGTTCACCGCGGTGCCCATGCTCGGAGACGGGCCGACCGCCATCCCCGACCACCCCACCTCACTGGACGGGGTGTACTGGGACTTCAAGGTGCCCGAGGATCTGGCGGACCGGCTGGCGGGTGATGGGTTCGCCCTCTCCGGCACCTGGTCGAGCGACGTGCTGCATTCCGTGTACTCGTACGTCTCCCGCTACGCCGACGGGCCGGTGTACGTCACCACCGACGCCGGTTACCACGAATGGCATCTGGTGTTCTCCAAGGTGCTCAGGGACACCGAGGAGCAGGTTCTCCTGCCCCTGCTCGAGGACCTCGTCGCCGGCCTGCTCGAAGGCGCAGAGGCCACCGAGGCCCGCGAACCCGCGCTCGAGGAGGCCAGAGCCGACGTCGTCGCCTACCTCCAGGCGGTCGCCTCCGTGCTCGGCCTCCCGCTTGGACCGGTCGACGATCGGGCCGCCGAGGAGGTCGGCCTCGTCGAACTGCACGCCGACTTCGCCGTCTCCCCCACCCTCGGCGTCGACGTGGACTACAGCCTCATGACTCCCCGGGGCCACTACACCCGCACCGACGACCTCACCCGCTACTTCCGGGCCATGGCGATGCTCGGGTCCACCCCGTTCCCCGTGGACTCGCCGGATGCCCTCCGCCGGGCGCTGCTCCTCTCCATCACGCTCGTGGACGACCCGGAGCTCTCCGACATCTGGCAGCAGATCTACGACACGACCTCGTTCCTCGTCGGCTCGGCGGACGACTACACGCCGGTGGAGCTCCTGGCAGCCCTCGAGACGGTGGCGGCCCGGGAGGGCGGCCGGGCACTCGGCGACGACGTCTTCGTCGCCGCGGTCGCCGCCGAGCTGCGCTCCACCCGGCCGGTGCTCATCGACGCCGAGAAGGCCTCTGTGCGCACCATGGGAGCGCGCTTCGTGCTCGACGCCTTCGTGCTCGACCAGCTGGTCCACCCCCAGGTATGGCAGCGGCTCGAAGCCTCCGTGCTCGACGTGGCCGCCGCCTTCGGGTCCGACTGGGCTCTGGACATCCAGGAGGCTGCCGGGGTCCCGGCTACGTACCCGGCGTACGCCGAGCGCCTCACCGCCATGCGCGACCTCGTCGCCGAGCGCCCGCTCCCCGACTGGGGCTCCACCGTGTACGACGCCTGGCTGTACGCCATCCTCCCGATGTGGCTGCCGCACGGCGCCGCCTACCCCGACTACATGCAGACGGAAGCCTGGGATGCCCGGGCCCACCAGGCGGGCTTCGGCTCCTACGCCGAGCTGAAGCACGACACGGTGCTCTACGCCAAGCAGGCCTTCGCCGAAGGCGACGAGCCGCTCCCGCCGGCACCGCCCCGCCACTGGGTGGAGCCCGACCCGGTCCCGTTCGAGCGCCTCGCCGAAGCCGCCCGACTGCTGCGGAGCGGCCTCGACGATCGGGATCTCCTCACCGCCGAGACGGGCGGCCTGCTCGACCGGCTCATCGCCATGCAAGACCGATTCGGGAGCATCGCCCGCGACGAGCTGGCCGGCCTGCCGATCTCTGCCGACGACAACGAGTGGCTGGCGTCGATCGGCACCGAGTTCGAGCTCCTCTGGCTGATGAGCGGCGACACCGAGCCCGGCGAAGCCGGCACGGGCGGCTTCGCCTCCGATCCCGACGCCACCGCACCCGTCGTGGTGGACATCTTCTCCAATCCCAGCGACGCCCTGGAGATCGCCACCGGCGGATTCGACACCCTCTACGTCCTGGTGCCCAACGACGACGGGCAGTTCCAGGTGGCGGTCGGCGCCGCGTACGCCTTCTACGAGTTCTGGGTGCCGCGCGGCGAGCGGCTCACCGACGAGGAGTGGCGGGCCATGCTCGCCGACGGCGACGCGCCGGACCGTCCGGACTGGCTGTCGATGCTCTACGACTGACGGGCGTCGGCGCCGCAGGCCGATCTCACGCGGGGCCCTCCAGCCACCGTTCCAGATCGCCGGTGAGGCTCTCGGCGGTGTGCATCTCGTAGGGCTCGCCGATCTTCAGTACCCACGCCAGCGAGTCGAACACTTCGACGCCCCGGTACCAGGCCAGTACGGCCGGGTCGTAGCCCATTCGCTCGCAGTACCCCTCCTCGATGCCGCGGCCCCGCAGCTCGGGGACGAGAAAGAACGGCAGGAGGAACTCGAAGATCGGATCGCTCCACCCGGCATGCTGCCAGTCGACCACGCCGACGAGCTCCCGATCGACGACGATGAGGTTCTCCGGCCACAGGTCCCCGTTGCCGAACGCCGGATCCGGCGTGCCCGGATGACGCTCCATCAGCCGGCGGTACGTTGCCTCGTGCAGAGGACCCGGCTCGGGGAAGCGGGCGAAGGCGGCCTCGACGACGTCGCGGATCGTCTCCCCGGGCCCGAGCTGCTCGGCGGAGCCGGAGGGCAGGTCGTCGGCGGTGATCGCCTGCAGGGCACAGACGGTGTCCAGGTACAGGTCGATGGCCCAGGGCTCGCCGGCCCGCATCGCCGGGAGGAGCGGCTCCCCGTCGATCCACTCGCTCACGAAGACCGGCGTGCCGAGCGCCGTTCCGGTCTCGTCCCAAAACAGCACGCGGGGGGTCGGAATCGGATGCTCGCTCATTGCCCGGAGCGCGACCACTTCGTTGGGGCTGCAGCCCTCGCCGTGCCGCAGCAGGAAGACCGCCGGCGTGCCCGCGACCTCGGCGTCGATCCTCCACGGAGCCTCACGCGAGCTCTTCTCGAGCGCCACCGCTCCGGTCGGCCGCACCGGCGCATCCAGCGCCGCCGACAGCACCCGTTCCAGCCGCTGGGTGTCGATCCCGGGCAGCATCAGCGAATCCTCGCACGGGCATCGGATCGACGTCGCGGTACTGCGGCGGCGCCGCACAGCCGGCCGGGCTTCGGTGCGTCCGGGTCGACGTGTGCCGGAGTGGCCTCGTCGGCTCCCCGGCATGCGTTCGAGCGTCGACGACTACCGCAGCACCTCCTCGGGAACCGTCGTCGGAGCAATCTCGACTCGTCCCTCGGCGAGGGCGGCGTCCTGGGAGGACAGCCGGAACGCCAGCGTCGGCAGGAGCTCGTCTCGGGGCCGCAGGTAGATGTCCGCCCAGTCGTGGGGAGGGGTCATCACATGCCATGAGAGGCCGACCTCCCACTCGTCGGAGAGGAACAGGTAGTGGCTGACGATCAAGAGCCCGGGGGCGATCATGCTGCCGTCGAAGACGGTGGCCGGCGTGATGCCCAGCTCCGGCCGGTTCTCCGCCAGCCAGGCGGTGAACAGGTCCAGGAGGGTGCGGGCGTACGGGCCGCGGTCGTCTTCCCAGTCGAACACGGTCGCCGACCTGCTCGCGGTGGCCTCCAGGCCGTCTCGCCGGCCGGTGACCACGATCTCCATCTGGCGATCGGCGGGACCCGGCCCGGCGACCACTCTCACCTCGGCCACCTCACCGGCACGGATGGCCGCCGGAGCGACGGTCGCCTCGGCATCGGTGGCGGTCACCGTCAGTTCGACGGGATCGTCGGTCTCCGACTCGTTGTCGATCGTGACGAGGACCCCGGTCGCCGATCCCTGGACCGCACCCTGGACGAACTCGGGCGACAAGCTCACGGTGAACGGGACCGCGGCGTCGTCTCCGCAACCCGCGAGCGCTGCCCCCAGCACCATGAGCCCTGCCGCCACACCGACGATGCGCCGGGTGAGCATCTGAGAACTCCTTTCCCACATCACGCGGGAAGGGGCTCCGTCCCGCGCCCGTCTGTGCCTTCCAGTCTAGTATTTCTAGCTAGCTGACAACTAAGAAGATGGCTAGTAATCTACGAGCAATGGCACTCGACCAAGCAGGAAAGGCACTGGCGGCATGGCGGCGCGAGCGGCCCGAACTCGAGCTCGGCGGCGCCGCGGTAATGGTGCGGATCAGAAGGGCGGCTTCGCTTGTCGAAGAGCAGGTCGCCGACTCGGCACGGAGCTCTGGGATCCGCAACCCCGGCGACCTCGACACGCTCGCCGCTCTCCGCCGCGAGGGGGAGCCCTTCGAGATGTCCCCCAAGGAGCTCGCCTCTCTGCTCCTCGTGACCTCCGCCGGGCTCAGCGGACGTCTCGACCGGCTCGAGCGGGCGGGCTGGGTGGAACGCAGAGCGAATCCCGACGACCGCCGCGCCACCATCGTCGCCCTCACCTCGACGGGACGGGAGCTGATCGACGAGGTCTACGCGCTGACCGTCGCTCTCTACGACCGGGCACTCGGCCACCTCGACGCAGCCGAGCGGGAGACCCTCGCCGACCTTCTGCGCCGCATCCTCATCGACCTCGGCGACAGCTGATCGCCCGCACCGACAGTCGACCCTTCCTCAATCGCGCCGAGCCTGCTAGCGTCCCCCTCCCATGACGAACGTGTTCGCCGACCGCCGCTGTTGTTGTCTGTGTCATCACAGCCACGCGGCCGTCGCGCACTGTCGTCGCTAGCACACCGACACAGCACCCGAACACCGGCCCGTGGCTCCCAGCCCGGGCCGTTTTCCATTCCGAGGGGGACCCCATGACCCGCATCCACGCAGACATCACCGAGACCATCGGCTCCACACCGCTCGTCGAGCTGCGGCGGCTGTCGCCGCCCGGCGGAGCCCGGGTGGTGGCCAAGGTCGAATTCTTCAACCCGCTCTCCAGCGTCAAGGACCGCATCGGTGCCGCCATGATCGGCGCCGCCGAGTCCGCAGGCACCATCGCTCCCGGGACGACGACGCTCGTCGAGCCGACCAGTGGCAACACCGGGATCGCCCTCGCCTTCGTGGCGGCGGCCCGCGGGTACCGGCTGATCCTCACCATGCCGGAAACCATGAGCGTCGAGCGCCGCGCCCTGCTGCGCATGCTCGGGGCCGAGCTCGTCCTGACTCCCGGCGAGCTGGGCATGAAGGGCGCGATCGCCCGCGCCGAGGAGCTGCTCGACGAGGTCCCGGACGCCGTCATGCTGCAGCAGTTCCAGAACCCCGCCAACCCCGACGTGCACCGGCGCACCACCGCCGAGGAGATCTGGGCGGACACCGACGGCGCCGTGGACATCGTGGTCGCCGGGGTGGGGACCGGTGGGACGATCACCGGCATCGGCCGGGCGCTGAAACCCCGCCGCCCCGGCCTGCAGATGGTGGCGGTGGAGCCGGCCGACTCCCCGGTGCTCTCCGGCGGGGTGCCCGGGCCCCACAAGATCCAGGGCATCGGCGCCGGGTTCGTCCCCGAGGTGCTCGACCGCGAGGTCATCGACGAGATCGTGCAGGTGGAGACCGGCGACGCCGTCGCCGCCTCGCGGACCCTCGCCCGGACGGAGGGCATCCTGGCGGGCATCTCGTCCGGCGCCGCCCTCCA